>CAZCGG010000053.1:0-21076 GCA_964498135.1 uncultured Candidatus Moduliflexus sp. | reverse complement strand
TTATGAAGGTCGAACTTCTCGTCATTTCAGGGGCAGCCAAAGGGAAACGGTTTGTCTTCGATAAACCGGATTGCTTTTTGTTTGGCCGCGCTGCCGACGCGCATATTTCCCTGCCAAATGACATGTACGTTTCCCGGCAGCATTTTTTTCTTGAAATTGCGCCGCCCGTCTGCAAATTGCGGGATTTGAACAGCAAAAATGGCGTGATCGTCAACGGCGTTCGCTATGGCGGCAAAACCCCGCTGCCGAAGGAGATGAAACAAGCGCCGATCAATGAAACGCTCATCAAAGACGGCGATGAAATTTCTGTCGGCGATACGCGCATTAAGGTGTTTATCGAAATCGGCGCGCCTGACCGCCCCGCGCCTTCCGCCTCAAACACCTTGCGCTGCGCTCGATGCGGGAAAGAATTTGCGTCCGACGTGCGGAATCTGCCGCAGGCGAATTACATCTGCCTGGATTGCCGGAAGCGGCAGGAAATCGGAACGGCGCCGCAATCCGGCAAACCTGAAAACGGCGCGGCCGCAAACGCGCCGAGATCCGGCAAAACGAAAACGCCGATAAAAGCGTTGGCGATTCCGGGCTATCAGATGATGGAACGCTTGGGCGCGGGGCGCATGGGCGAGATGTTTAAAGCGCGTGAAGAAAGCACGGGGCAGATCGTCGCGGTGAAAGTCTTTCATTCGCGCGTGATGCTGAACCCGTCGAAACTCAAAATTCTTCAGCGAGAATTCGTCATTATTCGTCAACTGCGGCACGAGCATATCGTCCAATTTTTAGGGCATGGAATCGTCGGAAACTTGCTCTATTTCGTTTTTGAATTTGTGGACGGCATCACGTTGAAGGATTTTATTTCGGCGCAGGCCGGGCGGGCGTCGCTGGCGGAATTGGCGACGATTTTTCTCGGCGTGCTGGATGGGCTGGCGTATGCGCATCGCGCGCGGCTCTCCACCCGCACCAGCAACGGCGTCATCCGCGAATGGGAAGGCATCATTCACCGCGATCTTTCGCCCGAAAGCATTCTGTTGGGGCGCGGCGCGAATGGCTGGCTGCCCAAATTGACCGATTTCCAACTGTCGAAAACCTTTGAAGACGCGGGCATCACGGACATCACCACGCCGGAAGACATGCTGGGCCGGCCGATGTATTGGCCGCGCGAGCAGTTGACGCATTATAAATATCTGAATCCGGCCTCCGACGTGTTTTCGGCGGCGGCGATTTTTTATGAAACGCTGACCGGCAAATGGATTAGAGAAGGCTTTCACCAGTTAATCCAGAAAGGGCGGCAGGGAGGCTATACGCCGTCCATGTCGGATTACATGACCGTGATTGCCACGCGCCCGGTCGTGCCGATTCGGGAGCGCATTGCGCAGATTCCCGAACCGTTGGCGCGGGTGATTGACCGGGCGCTGCGCGAAAAAGAGATTCCGCAGGATGAGCGGGGCATTCAAAAAGAACTCCGCATCCTGCGCTACCCTGACGCGGGGGTGTTTCGGGAAAACCTCCTGAAAGCGTTTCAGGAAATCGGCGTGGGAGCGAGCAATAGCGCGGCGCAGGCATTGCCCGACGCGGGGGCGTCAAGTCAAATCATGCTGTCTCATCCGCCGGAAGGCGCGACGTGTGAGGCCGCGCTGCTGCTGCTCGACGTGGTGCAATCAACGCAATACGTCGTGAACGTGGGCGATACGCAATTCGGCACGCTGGTGAGCGGCATTTTGCGGCGCGTGCGCACGCATCCGCTTTCATCGGTGCTCATGTTCTTGAAAGGCACGGGCGACGGCTTTTTGGCGGCGTTTCATTCGATGGACGCCGCGTTCGCGGTCGCTGAATCGTATTTGAAAGAACCGGTTGATCCGCAGGCGCAGGTGCGGATCGCTCTGCATTGGGGCAGCGTGAAAGTCGGGGTTGGCGGCGATTTTCACGGCTTGGAAATTCATCGCGTCACCGCGATGGAAGGCGTCGGCAAAGAGCAGCTTGTGGAAGCGGCGCTGCCCGCGCTGCCAATGACGAACCGGCTGCTGATTTCCGCCGCAGGCATTGAACAACTCTCGGCGGCAGGCCGCGCTCGTTTTCAATTGGCGGGTTTATTCAAACTCAAGGGATTCGAAGAACCCAATCGGCTTTGGATATTGCGGTCGTGAAATGGCGGAAGCGTCATTTTTCATTCGCAAGTCCTCATGGTTTCATGGAGATTGTAAGCAACGGCTTGACCGATGTTGGGCTGAAACGCGAGCATAATGAAGATGCGTTCGTGTGCGACGCGGAGAACCGCCTGTTTATCGTCGCGGACGGCATGGGCGGCAGAGCGGCGGGCGAAACAGCCAGTCAAGCGGTGATCGCGGTGCTGCCGGTGATGCTGCGCGAGCAGCTGACCGCGTCTGAAGACCCGACGCCCGGCCAAATTACGTTTCTCATCGGCAAAACGCTGTCGGAGTTCAGCGAGCAGTTGTTCCAGCAATCGCAGGAACTCCCGGAAATTAAGGGATTGGGGTCAACCGTCGCCTTGCTGTTCGCGCGCGACGAGATGGCGTATGTCGGCTGCGCGGGCGACAGCCGCGTCTATCTGCTGCGCGACGCGCATTTATTCCAAATCACGAAAGATCAAACGATTGCCGCCGCGTTAGTCCGCACGGGCCATCTCAGCGCGGATAAAGCTGCCTTTCATCCGCTAAGCCATGCGCTGGAAGAATATGTCGGCAAACAAGGGCAGCTTCATCCCGGCGTCTGGTGCAAAAAGCTGCATCCCGGCGACCGGTGGCTGCTCTGCTCGGATGGGCTGACGAAAGGGCTGTCCGACGAGGAATTGCGCCGCATTCTTTCCGCGCCGTCCTCAACCGAAGCGGTCTGCCGGGAGTTAATCGCAACGGCAAAAGAAAATGACGGCACGGATAATATCACGGTGATCGTGGTGGACGTCACCGATAAAAAATAGGGCGGAGCATCATGGCAGAACACGAGAGACCAGCACAAGACGAGAAGCAGTCGCGGCGCGACGCGGATATGACCGTCACGCAAGCGCCGCCTTCTCGGCAAGCGTTGACGCTCACGCAAGGCGCGGCCGCGCAGAGCGATCAGGGCGTCCCCAGCGCCAATGCCGACGAGCCGGACGATCTGTCGGATCTGCTTGATCTGACCGTGATCGCGCCCCCGAAAACGCCGGTGGAACAGGCGACCGTGACGACGCCGCATCACGGCGGCATTCCGTCGAACGAGGCCACGCTCAGCGCGGCGCATCATCCGCATGCCGCGCCCGCCAAACATGCCGTCACGTTCACGAAGCGCGGCACAATTTCCGACCCGACGCTCACCCATTCGCTCCATGCGCCCAGCGCGGAATTGACGGATAAAGTCAATTGGGAAGTCGGCGACGTGATTGAAGGGCGGTTCGAAGTCATGGATGTCATCGGGCAGGGCGGCATGGGGATTGTGTACCGCGTCAATCACCGGGAATGGAAATTGGAAATGGCGGTCAAGATGCCGTTGACCTATCTCGTCTCCGATGCCGCCTCGAAAGCCCGGTTTGTCCGCGAAGCGCAGACGTGGGTGGATTTAGGGATGCATCCGAATATCGTCCAATGCTGGTACGTGCGTGAATTGGGCGGCATTCCCCGCGTGTTCATGGATTACATTGACGGCGGGAGCTTGAAGGATTGGATCCGCGACGGCAAGGTGAAACCGGGCGAATGGGATCGCATTCTCGATTTGACCATTCAAGCCTGCGACGGCTTGGGCTACGCGCATGAGTGCGGCGTGGAAGTGCATCGAGATGTGAAGCCGGGCAACATGCTGCTGACGAAAAAAGGCGATCTGCTCGTCACCGATTTCGGCATTGTCAAGCGTTCCGGCGCGGAAGAGCAGCAGCCCGCCAGCCGCGTAAAGCAAAAAAACGGCCGCCGGACGGACGAAATCACAGAAACCGGCTCGGAATTAGGCACGCCGGAATATGGCGCGCCGGAACAATGGGGCGGCGCGAAAAATGCTGACCGGCGCGCCGATATTTACGCGCTCGGCGTCATTTTATTCGAGATGTCCTGCGGGCGGCGTCCGTTCGACGACGGCAGCCACAGCGAGCCGGTGCATGTGATTATCGGGCGGCATTTATCCGCCGCCGCGCCGGATCCGCGCGCGTTCAACTCGAACATGCCGACGTCGCTGGCCGAGATTATTCTGCGCTGCCTGCAAAAAGACCCAGCCAAGCGCCCCCAATCCATGCTGGAATTCCGGCAGGAACTCGCCAAAATCCACCGCGAAATCATCGGCAAAAATTATCGCCGCCTGGTGCCGCAGGCGGCGGATTTGCGGTCGGATACGCTGAATAACCGGGCGGTGTCGCTCCTCGATTTGAACAAAGAGCCGGAAGCGTTCGATGCGTGGAATGAAGCCTTGAAGCTCGACGCCTATCACCCGGAATCGCTCTATAATCGCTCGCTGATTGATTGGCGCGCCTGCAAAATGACGGACGACGACGTGATTCGCCAGCTTGAGGAAGCTAAGCACGTCACGAAGCGGTCGTCGGTCTATTTGGGCTTTATTCATTTGGAACGCGCCGCCGCCGATGACGCGGAGCAGGAATTTCTCCGCGCGCTCGACGATCCTGAATTTGCCGTCAATGCCCCGCTTTGGCGGGCGTTGGGCGACGCCCGGCTTTCGCAGGGAAAATACGCGCAGGCCGAAGCCGCGTACCAAAAAGCGCTGGAATTCGTGCCGGGCGACAAAGAAAGCGATGAACACCGGCTACTGGCGAAAAAACAGACGCGAACGCGAGACGAGCAGGTCTTGTTCCGGTGGCAGCGCTGCTGCCGCGCCTTCGAAAGCGGCCATTCCGCCCCTGTGACCGCCGTGGCGATGACGTCGGACGCCCGCTACGCTGTTTCCGGCGGCGAAGATAAAACCGTCCGCATTTGGAATGTCTTGACGCATGAATGCCTCTGGACGTTTCGCGGCCACGAGGATGTGGTGCTTTGCGTCGCCATCACGCCGGACGGCCAATACGCGATTTCCGGCGGACGCGACAAAACACTGCGTTTGTGGGATGTGGCGGGCGGGAAGTTGCTGCGGAGCTTTCGCGGCCACGCCGATTGGGTGACGGTCGTGAAAATCACGCCGGACGGGCGGCGCGCCGTCTCCGGCAGCCGCGATAAAACGCTGCGCCAGTGGGAAATTCCAACCGGCAAATGCTTCTGGACATCTGAAAAATCGAATAACGTCATCAACGACATTGCCATCACGCCGGACGGGCGCTTCGCGCTTTCTGCGCACGACGAAGAAAACCTCTATTTGTGGGATCTTTCGACGGGCAAGCGCACGGAGCGGAAATATTACGGCACGTCGCTGGAAACGTTGGGGCTGTTCTCGTCCGTCGTTTCCGCGTTAGCGATTTCGTCCGACGGCGCGTTTGCGGTCGCCGGAAGCAAGAGCGCGGCGCTGCAAATTTGGGACATCGCCACCGGGCAGGAGATTCGCAAGCTCAAGGGCGGCCATGACGAAGGCATCACCGCCGTCGCGATTACGCCGGATAACCGGCATATCGTTTCGGCTAGCGCGGACGCCACCTTGGGGCTGTGGGAACTCTCGACGCAGAAAGGGGAACATGTCTGGTCATTTGAAGGACACCGCGAAGCCGTGACCGGCATGGCGATGAGCGGCGACGGACAGACAGTCATTTCGTGCAGCCGCGACGCGACGCTGCGTTTGTGGAACGCGAAAACGCGCGAAATGACCTGGACGTTCTGGAGCGATCAAGGGCATACCGGCGCGGTCACGGCGGTGGCGGTCGGGCTGAACGGGCGCTTCATTGTCTCCGCGAGCCAAGACATGAGCCTGCGGCTGTGGGATGTGGAGACGGCGAAATGCCTGCGGACATACGAAGGCCATGTCAAAGAAGTGACGTGCGTGGCCGTGACGCCGGACGGCAGAATGGCGCTCTCCGGCGGCCGCGATGATGTCGTGCTGCTTTGGGAACTCGGCACGGGACGCTGCACGCGCACGTTCAAAGGCCATGACGGGGCGATTACGGCTGTCACCGTGACGCCCGACGGACAATTCGTGATTTCCGGCGGCGAAGATCATACAGTGCGGCTCTGGAACCTGAAAACCGGGAAATTGCTGCACACGTTTTCCGAACACGCCGAAGTCGTTTCGTCGCTGGCGACGACGCCGGATGGCCGGTTTGTCGCCTCCGGCAGCCATGATAAAACCCTGCGCCTCTGGAATCTTTCGACCGGAAAATCGGTGCGCGCGTTCAGCGGCCACGACGGCGGCATCAATGCCGTGCATGTGCTGTCCGATGCGCGGTTTATCGTGTCGGGCAGCGACGACAATACGATCCGGCTCTGGCATTTGGGATCGGGCAAACTCGTGCGCGCGTTTTTGGGGCATAAAGACGGCGTGAAAAGCGTGAGCGTCACCGCTGACCGCCGCTATCTGCTGTCCGGCGGGGATGATTTGACCGTCCGCCTGTGGGAATTGGCGACGGCGAAATGCCTGCGCACGTTTAAAGGCCATAAAGACGCCGTGACCGGCGTGGCGATGACGTCGGACGGCCGCTTTGCCGTCTCTGGCAGCAAAGATATGACGCTGCGCCTTTGGGATCTCGATTTGCCCGAAGCGCGGCATTATGAGGCCACGCTGCAAGTCTGCCGCCAGCAAAATCATGAAGCGCTGCAAGTGCTGACCGAGCGGTTTCGGAAACTGCTGGAATGGGCGAAAACGGCGTGGGAACACGGGAAAACGCTCGCGGCGTACCGCTATTTAGCGCAGGCGCGCTCGATTGCCGGCTATGAGCGCGCGCCGGAAACGCTCGAATTGAACGCGGCCATCGGCAGAATCCTGCCGCGCAAGACGCTGCGCGGCGAATGGGAAGTCTGGACGGGCAAAGAGCATCATGGCGCGATTGCGTCCATTGCGACGACGCCGGACGGGCGCATCGCCGTGTCCGGCAGCGCGGACATGACGCTGCGCTCGTGGGATGTGCTGACCGGCAAGCCGCTGCGCCTGTTTGACGGGCATTGGCTGGCCGTGAACGCCGTCGCCATCACGCCGGACGGCCGTTTCGTCGTGTCCGGCAGCGAGGATACGGCGCTGCGGCTGTGGGATATTGCGTCGGGACGCTGCTTGCGCACCTACGAGGGGCATGAGCAGGACGTGTTCGCCGTCGCGGTCTCTGTGGATGGCCGCTGCATTCTTTCCGGCAGCGCGGACGGCACGGTGCGCGTCTGGAATCCGGCCACGACGAAATGCCTGCTCACGCTGAAAGGCCATCGGGATCGCGTCACGGCGGTTGGCATGACGCCGGACGGCCGCTATCTGTTTTCCGGCGGAGATGACCGGCTGCTGCGCCTGTGGGATCGCGGCAACGGCAGGATGCTGCGCGTGTTTAAAGGCCATAAACAGCGCGTCACCGCCGCCCTCGTCACGCCGGACAGCCATTTCCTGATCTCGGCAAGCGCAGACGGCACGCTCCGCCTTTGGAATATCGAGACCACGACGAACGCGCTGACCTTGAAAGGCCATGAAAGCGAGATTCTCAGCCTCGCCATGACGCCGGAGGGACGGTTCGTGTTTTCCGGCGGCGCGGATCGCGTGATTAAACTGTGGGATTTGGTGAGTGGGCAAAATATGTGGACGTTTCGCGGCCATAAAAAAGAGGTGTCGGCGGTGTCGGTCACGCAGGATGGCCGCTTTTTGATTTCCGGCAGCGCGGATTTCCTGCTGCGCGGCTGCGAGCTTGATTGGGAATTGGATACCAGCGAATCATCTCCGGCGCTTGGGGAAACGGCTGGTAAACCGAGCGGAAGCGGCTTCTTGCACCGGCTCACCACGCTGTTTCATAGCGGAACGAAAGAGTCGTAGCGCATTGGCGCATGATAAGAATCATGGAGGCGGGAGAAACCAAGTTTCTTGAAGAAACTCGGTTTCTTCACGCCTGTCATTTTCAAGGGTATATGAACAATGCGTGTTGAAATCAGCATTATTTCAGGTCAGGCCAAAGGGCAGCATTTCATGTTCGATAAGCCGGATCGGTTTCTGTTTGGCCGCTCGCTCGATGCGCGCGTCTCGCTGCCAAATGATCCGTATGTCTCGCGCCAGCATTTTTTGCTGGAAATTTCGCCGCCGGAATGCAAAATCACGGATCTCAAGAGCAAAAACGGCACGTATGTCAACGGCATCCGGTATGGCGGGCGCAAGCCGATTGAAGACGGCGCGAAGCAAGCTCCGGCGGATGTGCTGGAAGTGGAATTGAAAGACGGCGACAAAATCACGGTCGGCGATACGCAGATGACCGTCATGATAGGGAAAGAAATGCCGCCGCCCGCGCGCGAAGAGCAAGCCCCGGCGCGGCCGGCCGCGCCGGGGCAGCCGCAGAAACCCCAATCATCGAACCCGTTAGGCATGCTCGGCCAATTGCTGCAAGACGCGGCCAAAAAGAAGCAGACCGAAAATCCGGTTGCGCCGCCCAACGCCGCCAGCAATTTCCCGCAAATCGAGGGGTATCAGATTGACAGCATGATTGAGCGCGGCGGCATGGGCATGGTCTATAAAGCGCGGGAACTCCGCACAAACCAGCCGGTCGCGGTGAAAGTCATGCTGCCGCAGATGGCGGCGAATCCAGAAAATATCAAATCGTTTCAGCGCGAAATAGACGTGACGCGCCAGTTGAAGCACCCGTACATCGTGCAGTTGTATGATCATGGCAAAACCGACGCGATTTTTTATTTCGTGCTGGAATACGTCAACGGCATGAATCTGCATCAATTTTTGACGACGCACGGCGGGCGGCTCTCGTTGGAGCAAGGCGCGGCGATCATGCTCGATACGCTGGACGGCTTGGCCTACGCCCATTCCGCCGAAATTACCATGCAGATTGCCGGAGGAGTCAGCCAAACCTACACCGGCGTCGTTCACCGCGATTTGAAGCCGCAGAATATTTTATTGGGCATCACGCCGCAGGGCTGGGTTGGGAAAGTCTCCGATTTCGGCATCTCCAAAAGTTTCGAGTCCGCCGGGCTGACGAACATCACGAAGCCGGGCGAAGTCTTGGGAACGCCGATGTATTGGCCGCGCGAGCAGATCACGCATTATAAATATCTCAATCCGGCGACCGACGTGTTTTCGATTGCGGCGGTGTTTTATGAAATGCTGACCGGCAAATGGGTGCGGGAGGGCTTTGAGACGTTATTTGAGCGGTGCAAGCGGCAGCGGCGGCTCGCGGCCATTTCGGATTACATGAACGTCATCATCGGCAACCCGGCGATTCCGATCCGGCAGCGGAACGCCGACATTCCCGAACCAGTGGCGGCGGTGCTGGATCGCGCCTTGCAGGAAGCCGAAGTCCCGTATGATGAGCATAAAATGCGGGACGCGCTCGCCAAATTGCGCTACCCGGACGCGAGAGCGTTCCGCGACGCGCTGCTCGCCGCGCTGCGGGAAGCGGGGTTCACCGAAGAGCACATCCGCGAAGGCCAGCGCCGGTTGAGCAGTCAGGAAACCGAGCCGCCTGACAAGAAGGCGGCCGCGTCGGAAGAAGACGCGCCGGTCAGAAAAATTCCCGACGCGCCGCCGAACCCGCCGACGGATACGCCGGTAGATTTGGCCGCGCCGCCGTCGGACGGCTCGATTTTTTATTCGATCTTGCCGTTGACATCAGACCGCAAAGAGGTCGCGCTGCTTGTGCTGGATTTGGAAGAGTCGTCCGAATATCTGCGCGAAGTCGGCGACACCTATTTTTCCAACATCATCGGCAAAATTTACAGCCGCGTGAAAAAACATGCGTCGTCTTCGGATTTGATGTTTCTCAAATCCACTGGCGGAGGCTTTCTCGCCGTGTTTACCTCGGTTCTGGCGGCGTTTTCTTTAGCGCTGTCGTTTTTGAAAAGTCCGATCAGTTCGGATTTGCGCGTGCGAATGGCCTTGCATTGGGGACTCGTCAAGGTTGCGCCGGACGGCGACGTGCTTGGCGTCGAAGTTCACCGGGCGTTCCGCGTGGAAAATGTTCAGATGCAGGATCAGGTTGAAACGTCGTTTGACGGTGCGCCGATTCCGTTCTCGGATCGCATTGTGATTACCCGCGAAGCGTTAGCGTTGATGGGCGAGGCGGTTCAATCGAAATTCCGCTACGTCGGCAAATACAAACTCAAAGGATTCGAAGAGACGAACGACCTTTGGGCACTGCAAAAACGATAAGCCGCCCCCTTAATTTCCCTCGTGATTTTCCCTCTGCAATATGCCCGAATTCCCGCTTCTTGCCGGTGAATTTCCTTGACAAGAGCGGGAACTCTTGAAACCGTAACATCAGGAACGCGCATGAAACGGATTCGGATGACATCTCCCGCAAAACGCCTGTTGGATAAGCTGATTGCCCCTTTCTGCCGGGCGGGTTTGCGCGTGTGAGACTAACACTATGGATCAAGTAGAACAGATTGAGCAGCAAGAGGCGAATGTTGGATACGACGGCAGCAAGATTAAAGTGCTGACCGGGCTGGAAGCCGTGCGGAAACGCCCAGGCATGTATATTGGAGACACGTCCGTGTATGGGTTGCACCATTTAGTGTATGAAATCGTGGATAACTCAGTAGATGAGGCGATGGCGGGCTTTTGCACCGAAATTGCGGTCACGATTCACGTGGACAACAGCATCACCGTGATTGATAACGGGCGCGGCATTCCGGTGGACATGCATCCGACAGAAAAGAAATCGGCGGCGGAAGTCGCCTTGACCGTGCTGCATGCAGGCGGCAAATTCGATAACGACAGCTACAAAGTGTCCGGCGGCTTGCACGGCGTCGGCATGTCGGTCGTAAATGCCCTCTCTGAGCGGCTCGACGTGGAAATCAAGCGCGGCGGCAAAGTCTATACGCAGACCTACGAGCGCGGCACGCCGCTTGAGCCGCTCCGCGAAGTCGGTATCGCCAAAGGCACGGGAACGAAAATCTGCTTTCTGCCGGATTTCACCATTTTCGAGGCCAACGAGTACAATTTCGGCACGCTCTCCAACCGTCTGCGCGAACTCTCTTTCCTGAACCGGGGGCTGATTATTTCGATTGAAGACGAGCGCATTGACAAGAAACTGACGTTCCAATACGAGGGCGGCATTTGCTCATTTGTCGAGCATTTGAATAAAAACAAACCCTGCCTGCACCCCGCGCCGATTTATTTTGAAAGCCAAAAAGATAATATCATCGTCGAAGTCGCGCTGCAATATAATGACGGCTACACTGAAAATGTGTTTTCGTTTGCAAATAATATCAACACGCATGAAGGCGGCTCGCATTTGACCGGATTTCGCGGCGCGCTGACGCGGACAATCAACGCCTACGCGGCGGAAAAACAAGGCAAAGGCGAGAAAATCACGCTGAGCGGCGAGGACGTGCGCGAAGGCTTGGTCTGCGTCATCAGCGTGAAAATTCCGAATCCGCAGTTTGAAGGCCAAACCAAAACGAAGCTCGGCAACAGCGAAGTCAAGGGGATTGTCGAAGCCCTCTGCAACGAGAAAATGACGCAGTTTTTCGACGAAAATCCGTCCGTCATCAAAGCGATTATCGAAAAGGCGTTAGGCGCTGCGCGGGCGCGGGAAGCCGCCAAAAAAGCCCGCGAATTGACGCGCCGCAAAACCGCGCTTGAATCAAGCACGCTGCCGGGCAAATTGGCGGATTGTTCCGAAAAGGATCCGCGCGCCGGAGAATTGTTCTTGGTCGAAGGTGATTCGGCAGGCGGCTCAGCGAAGCAAGGCCGCGACCGGCGTTTTCAGGCGATTCTGCCGCTGCGCGGGAAAATTCTGAACGTGGAAAAAGCCCGGTTCGATAAAATGCTGAAAAGCGAGGAAATCCAGACGCTCATCACCGCCATCGGCGCGGGCATCGGCGCGGACGACTTCGATATTTCCAAAGTGCGCTATCACAAAATCGTCATCATGACTGATGCCGACGTGGACGGGGCGCATATCCGCACGCTGCTGCTGACGTTTTTTTACCGGCAAATGCGGGACATTATCGAACATGGCTATTTGTACATCGCGCAGCCGCCGCTTTTCAAGGTCAAACGCGGCAAGCAGGAATGGTACATCAAAGATGAAACGCAGATGAACAAATATCTGATCGAACATGGCGCGGCAAGCGCGGCGTTGATGGTCGGCGATAAATGGTTCACTGGCAAGCGGCTGGAAACGCATATCCATCAATTGAGCGAATTTCTGCGCTATCTCGACACGTTTGAGCGGCATCGCCAAAATCGCGTGCTGGTCAAGGCGCTTGCGTATCATCAACGCCTGACCGCCGCCGTCTTGGGGTTCCGCGATTTGCTCGAACGCGAAATGGACGCGGTTGTCGAAACCTATCGTTCGTTCTTTTTACACGAAAAAGACCGGAAAATCAGCTATGCGATTGTGGAAGACGGCGCGGAGCGGTTCAAAGTCATCATCAAAACCGCCGGAGAGGGCGATCCGCTTGTGGTGGATTATGAATTTCTTTCGTCGCATAATTACAAGGAATTGCAGCGCCACGCCGAATTGATTACGATGATGGGCTTTCCGCCGTATAAAGTCGAAATCGAGAATAAAATTACGGAAATTGAAATGTTGACGGACGTGGTGGAGACGATTATCAGCGCCGGAAAGAGCGGGCTGGTGATTCAACGCTACAAAGGCTTGGGCGAAATGAACCCGGAGCAGCTTTGGGAAACCACGATGGACCCGCAGCGCCGCAATATGCTGACCGTGCAGCTTGGCGATTTGGAAGAAGTTGAGACGATTTTCACGACGCTGATGGGTGATGAAGTCGAGCCGCGCCGCGAATTTATCGAGAAATACGCCACGCAGGTCAAGAATTTGGATATTTAGGCTCATCAATGGAGAATGATTCACTCATAGACATTGCGATTTCAGTTGACGGCGTGCCGATTCGTCTTACGCAAGAACGATGGTTTCATATCGTTGAGAACCACAATGATCTCGCGGGATATGCTGATGATGTGTTAGATGTCGTGGAGCAACCGGAAGTAATTGTGCGCGGATACGGACATCAGCGTTACTTGCAAGTTGTTTATCGTCAACTTTCCGGTAATGATGGGTTTATTGCGACAGCATACTTTAGCAGTAAATTCAATCAGGCGCAGATACTATGGAAAAGGCAATGACGTTTGATCTGAATAGGTCAGTTGTTCAGGCGATCCCATTACTTCTTCATTTTCCGACGACAAAATTCTGGGTAGATTATGACCGCGAAGCCGATGTGCTGTATATTAGTTTTGATCGCCCGCAGAATGTGACAGATTCGGAAATGACTGATGAAGGGATTTTACTGAGGTATCGTGAAAATAGGTTGGTGGGAATGACAATTTTAGATGCTTCGACTCGTTCGAAGCATTCATTGAATTGATGGCTGTTTCACTAATTTTCAGTCGCATTTTTGCGATTGACAGGTAGATTTTGATATGACAACTCAAGAACAGACTCTTCCCCCGATTCCGGTTTCCATTGAAACCGAAATGCAGAATTCATATCTTGATTATGCGATGAGCGTCATTATCGGGCGCGCCCTGCCAGACGTGCGCGACGGCCTCAAGCCGGTGCATCGCCGCGTCCTCTACACCATGCACGAAATGGGGCTGGATTGGAACAAGCCTTTCAAAAAATCGGCGCGCATCGTCGGCGATTGCATGGGAAAGTATCACCCGCACGGCGATTTCGCGATTTACGACACGCTCGTCCGCATGGAACAGGATTTTTCGCTGCGTTATCCGCTCGTGGATGGGCAAGGCAACTTCGGCTCGGTGGACGGCGATCCGCCTGCGGCCATGCGTTACACGGAAGCGCGGCGGGCGCGGATTTCCGACGAACTGCTGTCGGATATTGACAAAGAAACCGTTGATTTCATTCCAAACTACGACGAATCGCTGTTAGAGCCGGAAGTCTTGCCGACGAAACTGCCGAATCTGCTGGTGAACGGCTCTGCCGGAATCGCGGTCGGCATGGCGACGAACATTCCGCCCCACAATCTCTCGGAAATCGTGGACGGCCTGATTGCTCTGATTGATAATTCGAACATCACGATTGACGAACTCTGCCAATATGTCGCCGGGCCGGATTTCCCGACTGGCGCGATGATTTACGGGCGGCAAGGGATTTCCGACACGTATCGCACGGGGCGCGGCCACATTCAAATCCGCGCCAAAGCCTTTGTCGAAAAGGAAAAACGGGCGGAAAAAGAGCGCATTATCATCACCGAAATTCCGTATCAGGTCAATAAAGCCAAACTGATTGAGAAAATCGCCGAACTCGTGCGCGAGAAAAAAGTCGAAGGCATCAGCGATCTGCGCGATGAATCTGACCGCGACGGGATGCGGATTGTCATTGAATTGAAACGCGATCAATACGCCGAAGTCATTCTCAATCAATTATACCGGCAGACGCAGTTGCAAGTCACGTTCGGCGCGATTATGCTGGCGATTGTGGATCAGCGCCCGCGCTACCTGAATCTCAAGGAATTCATGGAGTATTTCCTGCGCCACCGGCGAAACGTGATTGTCCGGCGCAGCCAATTTTTGCTGGCAAAAGCCGAAGCGCGGGATCATATCGTGCAGGGCTTGCTGATTGCGCTGGATAATATTGACGCGGTGGTGAGCCTGATTCGCGCCTCGCAGACGCCGCAAATCGCCCGCGATGGGCTGATGGCGCAATTCGGCCTGAGCGAGGAGCAGGCCCGCGCCATTCTTGACATGCGCTTGCAGCGGCTGACCGGCCTCGAGCGGGAAAAATTGGAAACGGAACATAAAGATTTGCTGGCGGAAATCAAGTATTTGCGGTCATTATTGGAAAGCCCCGCGCTCGTGACCGGCGTGATTAAAGATGAATTGCTCGCCGTGAAAGCGCAATACGGCGACCCGCGCCGCACGGCCATCGTGGATGATTCGTCCGAAATCACGCTGGAAGACATGATTGTCGAGGAAGACATGATGGTCATGATTACCCACGCCGGATACATCAAGCGCAATCCGGTGACGATGTATCGCAGCCAGATGCGGCGCGGCAAGGGCGTGACCGGCATCGTCGCCAAAGAGGACGATTTCGTCGAGCATTTGTTCGTCGCCTCGACGCATGATTATATTTTGATTTTCACCGACAAAGGGAAAGTCTATTGGCTGAAAGTCTATGAAATCCCCGAAGCCGGGCGGCAAGCGCGCGGCAAGCCGATGATCAATCTGATTCAGGTCGAGCCGGGCGAAAAAGTTTCCGCGATTCTGCCGGTGCAGGCGTTCGAACCGGGCAAATACATCATCATGGCGACGCAGAACGGCACGGTCAAGAAAACGGAATTGACCGAATACAGCAATCCGCGTTCGAATGGCATTATTGCGCTGAACATCAATGAAGGGGATTCGCTCGTTTCCGTCGCCCTGACGGACGGCAGACAGGATGTGTTTCTCTCGACGCATAAAGGCATGGCGATTCGCTTTTCCGAAGAGGACGTGCGCCCGATGGGGCGGACGGCGACCGGCGTGCGCGGCATTTCGCTCGACGAGGACGATTTCGTCATCGGCATGGACATCGTGCATAATGATTTCACGATTCTGACCGTCACGGAAAAAGGGTTCGGCAAACGCTCGGAAGTTGAAGATTACCGTCGTCAGGGGCGCGGCGGCAAAGGGCTTATTAACATCAAATGCACGCCAAAACGCGGGAATGTCGTCGGGATGCTGCAAGTCAGCCAGCAGGACGATATTTTATTGGTCACAGCCTCCGGCAAAGTTATCCGCATGAACGTCTCGAATGTCAAGGTCATTGGGCGCAATACGCAAGGCGTGGCGCTGCAATGGCTGAGCGATGACGATAAAGTCGTCGGCGTGGCGCGCGTGTTGGAAAGTGACGAAGAGGATGAACAGGAAATCGCTGAATGACGCATTCAAGCTGTTGATTGTCTGCTGCCTCTCGCTGACGGGATGCAAGGAAGACATGAAATCGCTGTATCAAAAAGCGGTGAATGCCTATCAGACGGAGGATTATCAGCAGGCCGCCGACTTATTCGAAACGATTCTGGAAAAATATCCGGATCAAACGCTGAGCCTGAAAGCGCGGTATGAGTTGGGAAATATTTACCTCAACAAGCTGAAGCAGCCGGAAAACGCGCTGAAACACCTGCAAACGCTCTACGCGAAAAGCGATCCGGGCAAATATGCGATGGAATCGCTGAAGCTGATCGGCTACATTTATGATAAATCGCTGAACGACTGCCTGAAAGGGGTTGACGCCTACCGGCTGCTGCTGGAACAGTACGCCGCAGAGGTGGATGCGGCAGCGTACCGGTACGACATCGGCGAATGTTTTTTCCGGCTGCATGATTATGAGCAGGCGATGCAGGAGTATCAGAAAATCGTGGAGCAAGCCCCCAATCCCTATGCGTTGCAGGCGAGTTTTCAAATCGCCAACAGCCATGCGCTGCTGGAACACTGGGACGAGGCGATTGAGCGGTATCAGGCGTTGCTGCTTGCCGAAACGATTTCGCCGGAGTTTGGAACGGATGTCATGCTGGAGCTTGCGTTTTGTTATGAGCAAGTCGAGCAATTCGAGGACGCACTGAAACTTTATCAGAAAATTCAGTCTGACCCATCGAACGCTGAAAAGACGGATACCGCGCTCTTGGAGCGCAAAATCGAGCGCGTGAAAGACGCCATCAAAGAAAGCAAAAAAAGCCCGGCAGCCGTAGATTGGCGGCGGCGATAAGAATGTTCTCGCCAAGAGCACAAAGCGACGCAAAGAAAAGAATAAAAAAAACCTTTGCGTCGCTTTGCGCTCTTGGCGAGAATCATTTTTTATAAATCTTGCGTTATGCAATGGAAATGGTCTGAACATTCTGAGGAGAAGCCTCTTTCGCTGACGGAGCATCTCGAAGAACTCCGTCACCGGCTGATTATCGCGCTCGGCGCGGTCGGCGGCTGTTTCGTCCTTCTGTATCCGTTTTCGGAATCGCTGCTGAAGTTGCTGCACGTTCCGATCAAGAATGAACAACTCTACATGCTCTCCCCGGCAGAAGCGTTCGTCGTGCATCTGAAATTGACCGTCTTTGCCGCCGTCGTCGTCGCCGTGCCGGTGCTGCTGTATCAACTCTGGGCGTTTGTCGCGCCGGGCTTGTATGGCCATGAAAAACGCTACGCGCTGCCGTTCGTGGCCGTCGCGTCGGTCTTCTTTCTGCTCGGCGGCTTGTTTGCGTATGGCGTGATGCTGCCGTTTGGCCTGAAATTCCTGCTCGGCTACGGCGGAACGCTGATTCATCCGATGATTTCGGTCTCGAATTACGTCACGTTCGTCACGACGATGATGTTAGTGTTCGGCGCGGTGTTTGAATTGCCGGTGATTCTGGTGTTTTTGGCGAAAATGGGAATCGTGACGCCCGCCATGTTGCGCGGCTTTCGGAAATATGCGATTGTCGGCGCGTTTATCATCGGCGCGATTCTGACGCCGCCGGATGTCGTCAGTCAAGTGATGTTGGCCGGGCCGCTGCTTGTGTTATATGAATTGAGCATCTGGGCGTGCGTGGTGTTCGTCAAGCGGGAAGAACAAACGGCTGAAAACGAAAAGACCTGACAGGTTTCCGAAACCCCGTCAGGCCTTTAAAAATCGGGGCGAGAGGATTTGAACCTCCGACCCCTGGTCCCCCAGACCAGTGCGCTAACCAAGCTGCGCTACGCCCCGTGCATGCGAATAAGCCGTCTTTACGTGTCCCCGCAAAATCTGTCAAGAAGAAATTGGTGAAAACAGACGACAATCTCAAGAAGGAGAAAATATGCTGACTGTATGCCCGATTGCCCTCGCTGTTGGCTGCAAAAAATGCGCGTTGTTCTGCGTCTGCCCGCTCAGAAGCGTGATTGGAGATTACCGCAAGCCGGACGACGCTCCGCCGAACACCCCGGATACCAAGCCCGCGCCGAAGCAAGACCCTCGCGCCTAATCGCAATATTTCGGGGAAAAAGCTATCAGACACTTTCAAAGTGTCTGACAGCTTGCGCAGCCGCAAAGGCGCGTCCCGCTTACGTCAACACGGTCATCGTCTGCTCATCCTCGCGGTCGTAAAATTCGGAAGTTGACTGCTCGGTCGCCGTTTCCCCCAACACCTTGAACAAGTCGGCTATCGGAACGCACTGCGCTCCTTTCGCTCCTTTCACCGTCAACTGCACGTTGCCGTCAGGCAGAATGATAAATTCGATTTCTTGGCGGATTGCCATCGTGTTTCCCCCTGGTCATGACCATTTTCTGACCACTAATTTAATCGTGCGATCTTCACCCATTTCTTCCTGCACGACATTATACCCCGCCGCCCGCGCGTCTTTAATGATTTTCCGGTAGGCGTATTGTTGCGCCAAGCGGTTCAAAAAGTCCTGATGGCGGGCAAGCATCTGGTCTTCGCCAATCACCTCATATTGCCCGTCGGCGCGTTTCCGAAACCCCAACGTGCCGAAATTCGCGTGAACCAGCACATCTACCGGAACGGAAGCGCCCGGCATCATGATTCCGTTTGGCTCGCGCAGCACCTGACACCCCGAAAATTCAAGGCATTCGGTCAAAATTTCCACATCTCGAAATTGCGTATGAATTGAAACGATGCGTGACATACCACGCGTTGTTATTCACCGCAGAGGCGCGGAGAAAACGCTAACCACAGATTTCACAGAGGCAAACGTCTTCGGTTGCTCAAAAAATCTGCGCAAATCTGTGGTGAAAACAGCCTTCTACCTCTCCGCGCCTCGGCGGGGAAATTTCCCCAATTAATCATTTTCGTCCTGCCTGAATTTCTTTTGGCAAAACGAGCAGACGCCCTGCCCCGAATAGCAGAGCGCGCAATAGAGTCGCCCGCATTCCGGGCAGGCGGTCATTTCTTCACGGTGTTCCTCGCAAAAATCGTGGCCGCAGCCCTGACAGCGCGCGGCGCATTCCGCGCAAATCGTCTTGCGGCAGACATCGCATTTTCTGAGACGCCCGACGCTGACATGCCGCTCGCAGCGTGCGCAGACGGCCGAATGGCGCGGACAGGTCATCTGGCCGCTGATTTCGCATTCGCGCACGTGATGAACGCAGAACGTCTGGCCGCATTCGGCGCACTGAAAGGCGCATTCGCGGCAGACCTGCTGACCGCAGAATGCGCACGTCGCGGAATGCGACCGCCCGACATGCTGGTCGCAGCAGGGGCAGGTGACGAGGCAATGAAAACAGACCGGGCGATGGCTGAGATCGCACTCAATCACGTGAATATTGCCGGTGATGTTGCCGCACTCCGCGCACTGCGCCGAGCAACTGCGGCAAAAATGCTTGCGGCAGTCCAGACAGCCGAGCAGGTGCGCAGGGCAATATGTTTTGCCGCACAAATGGCAACGCTCTTGGCAGGCTGGACAGAGGCGCGCGCCGCATTCGGCGCACTGCTCGCTGCCGCAGGCATGGCAGACCGTCGCGCCGCACACGCCGCAGATCTCGAGGCACGCCTCGCAAACGGCATGATTGCCTGTTTCGCACAGCCCGACCGTTTGCGTCTCTTTCCCGCAGGATGGGCATTGCGGCAGAATCACCGCGCCGGAAAAGAGATTGTGATGCGCGTCAACGGAAACCGCCTCCGCCCGCCGCGCAGCCTGTTTCGGCGTCAACGCAACGCGGTAGCGTTGAAACGGTGTCGAAACGGCGCAGAAGCCGACCGGCTCGATTTCGACATGCACTTGGCATTTTTGCAATTCGTCCGATGCCTTTCGCCGATATTCCTCTTGAAATTGGCGCTCCTGCTGCTCCCGGTCTATCGCCATATCCGGGATTTCCTCAATCAATTGCCGGTAAAAGCCCTTCAGCCGCACCACGTCATGATGATACTGCTCGGCAAGCTGGCGCTGACGCCGGGTCGCCTCTTCCTGCGCCTGCGTTCGCGCCTGCTCGAGGCAGCGCGCATAAATGGCTTTCGCGTCCGCTTTGCTGAACGGAAAACGCCCGAATTCGCCCTGTTTGACGAGCGCAAGCACGTCCGCAAAGGTTGCATGGCGCGCAAGTTGTCCGCGCATGTCCACGCCGACCGTGACGAGTTCTTCGACCTTTTCATTGGAAAAATAAGTGACGCGAAAAGTCAAGAACGCTTCTGAGCGCAGGATTTCGCGGGCGAGCGGCGGCGCGAGCCTGCCGGAACGCGCCTGAAGGCGGATTCGCGCGTCGTCGCCGTCAAGCGCGGCATGGCGTTTCGGCAGCGTGACCGCCGCCTTTTGCCCGAAGCTGCCGATAAGTTCATGCAGGCGGTTCGTGAGATAACTGCCGGGCGTCGCAAGCTCCGCGTCGGGCGTCAGATGCGCCGGATCGAAGACGAGCCGCAGGCGCGGCTTCCCGAAATGCCGCGCCGCGTCCGCCGTCAAATCAACGGTCAGCCCGCGCTCATCTTCCCGCGCCGCGCAGCCAGCATATTCGAAAAATGCGATCAGAAATTCTTTCATGGCGTGTAACGAAACAATCGAAAATAGCGGGTTTATCTATAAGCATATAAGTCTTGCATCAGTTTGGTTGTGATATTGGCAAATTTGGGATGAGTACACGCGTGAGTCTTCGTTTTCCTGCGACAAAAACGGTTATTCATGCAAGAAATATTATGACAGTTGTTCTTATGGCGGTTGTTAGATTTGAATTAACACCCTTAATGCTAATTTTTGCCAATATTGCTGTAGCAACTGCAAAAACCGCAGATAAAACGGCGTACAATTTCCATATACAAAAATGCTCCTATAGAAAAAGCAAATTCAAATTATTGATAACCACGCGGTTCACCTGCAAGCGGCCTTTTGCGATGTCTGGTGCAACCGCGTGGTGAGGCGGCGCGGCTTTATGCGTCCGCTTCACAAGTGATTAGACAGAAAGACAACCGGCCCTGTGAAGCATCTATTCGTAGAAACATGCATCTACATAGAGATGCATAATCATCCATAAAATACATCTATATGTAGATGCATTTCAAAATATGCCATATCTTGTTGTGCATCTACTCATAGATGCGCGGCCGACGTATCATGCATCTCTAAGATGATTTCGACTGTCGTGACACGCTTCCGCATCTCCTCAGTTGCCTGTTGTGAT
>CAZCGG010000052.1:17690-21247 GCA_964498135.1 uncultured Candidatus Moduliflexus sp. | reverse complement strand
CCCGGTCATGGTGATACTTGTCCAACACTGTCTGAATATTGGCTGAATATTGCGTGGTTGTCATGCGGCTCACCTCTTGCTCTGGTTATTCGTCAACGATCAGCAGAGAGACACCGAGTTGCTTGAAGAAACCCGGTGTCTGGCGAGAATACATTTTTACGTGACGTTAATCGCTTCGAACCGGCACGCGCTGTAACACTGGCCGCAATGGATGCACAACTCCTGATTGATGACGTGCGGCTGTTTGCGGTCGCCCCGAATGCAGTTGACCGGGCAGCGCCGGGCGCAAAGCGTGCAGCCGACGCATTTATCCGGCTGAATTTCATAGCGCAGCAACGCTTTGCAGACTTTGGACGGGCAGCGTTTTTCGAAAATATGCGCTTCGTATTCGTGCCGGAAATGCTTAATTGTGCTTAACACCGGATTGGGCGCGGTTTTGCCGAGCATGCAAAGGCTCGCCGTGTTAATCTGCGCGGCAAGCTGCTGCAATTTCTCAATATCGCCTTCTTGCCCATCGCCCGCGCAGATGCGCTCCAAAATATCGAGCATTTTGCGCGTGCCAACGCGGCACGGGACGCATTTGCCGCACGATTCGTCCTGACAAAAATCGAGGAAAAACCGCGCCATGTCCACCATGCACGTGTCTTCGTCCATGATAATCATGCCGCCAGAGCCCATCATCGAGCCAGCCGCGATCAGCGAATCGAAATCCACCGGCGTGTCGAGGAATTTCTCGGTCAAGCAGCCGCCGGACGGGCCGCCGGTCTGGACGCCTTTGAACTTTTTGCCATCGGGAATGCCGCCGCCGATTTCGTACACGATTTCGCGCAGCGTCACGCCCATCGGCACTTCAATCAGGCCGCTGTTGCGGATTTTTCCGGCGAGCGTGAAGGTTTTCGTCCCTTTGCTCTTTTCCGTGCCGATTGAGGCGTACCACGCCGAACCGTTCAGCAGAATCGGCGTGATGTTGGCGATGGTTTCGACATTATTGATAACCGTCGGCTTTTTCCAGAGGCCGGAAACCGCCGGAAACGGCGGCTTTGGGCGCGGCTCGCCGCGTCCGCCTTCAATCGAGGCCATCAGCGCGGTTTCTTCGCCGCAGACGAACGCGCCCGCGCCCATGCGGACTTCCACGTCGAAACTGAAATTCGAGCCGAAAATATTGTTGCCGAGAATCCCCATCTCTTTGGCCTGCTGAATGGCGATATTCAGGCGTTGCACCGCGACCGGATATTCGGCGCGGACGTAAATATAGCCCTGACTTGCGCCGATGGCGTAGCCGCCAATCGCCATGCCCTCCACGACGGCGTGCGGATCGGATTCCATGACGCGCCGATCCATGAACGCGCCCGGATCGCCCTCGTCGCCATTGCAGACGAAATATTTCTGGTTGTTCTGCACCTGCGCCGCAAACTGCCATTTTTTGCCGGTCGGAAAACCCGCGCCGCCGCGCCCGCGCAAACCGGATTTCAGGATTTCGTCAATCACCTGCTGCGGCGTCATCTCAGTGACCGCTTTGCCGAGCGCGAGATAGCCGTCAGTCATGATGTAATCTTCGATGGATTCGGGATCAATCTGGCCGCACCGGCGCAGCACGATCCGCGTCTCTTTCGGCTTGGCCGGGCCAAGCTCCGAATCGGCGCTGGCAAGCGTCACGGTCTCTTGATTCAGCAGCCGTTCCAGCCGCCGCCCTTTCAGCAAGTGTTCCTGCACGAGTTCATCCACGTCTTTTTCATAGACGCCGACATAATGAACGCCTTCGGGATAGACAATGAGTTCCGGCCCCTTCTGAACGTGCTGGCTCAAGCGAGAGGTTTCGATGATCTGAATTTCATCTTGCAAATCATAGCGTTTCAGGGCGCGATGCAATTCGGCAATAACCGCGCCCGCCCCTTTCGCCAAACACTCCCGATCTGCCCCAATTAACACGTAACTGCGATAATATTCCGCCATAATGCGTTCTCTCCCAGGATCATAACCACAGATTTCACTGATTAAAAAAAGCTGTTCATTGGCGCAGATTCTTTATGAGCGACGGCACAAAAAAATCGGCGCAATCGGTGGAATCTGCGGCTATTCACGGCTATTCAGGAAGCGGCTGCTTCCTCGCTTTTCAGCACCCATTCATTCACCGGCGAACCTTTGACCACATGCTGCTCCATCAATTGATTGACGCGTTCTGCGCCCATCTTGCCATAGGTGACGCGCGCGCCGCCTTTCACCTGCACGTCCACAATCGGCTCATGCTCGCACATGCCGTTGCAGCCGGTCTGCGTCACGACAATATCTTCAAGATGATGCTGGCGCACATAGTCCAGAATCGCTTTCATGGTGCCCCGCGCCCCGGCGGCAATGCCGCACGTCGCCATGCCGACGGTAATCGTAACCCGCGCATGACCGTCCTTAATTTTTTTCATCTCAAGCGCGCGCTCTTTGATTTTTTTCAGTTCGTCCAAGGATTTCATCGTGTGTCCTCCTCTCGATACAGGTTGTCAATATGCTGCTGTACGTACTCTGTCAAAAATTGCGTCACGGAGATATCCGTGATCGGCACGTCGCCCAATTCCCGCTTGATGTCCGCCGTATGGCATTCGAAGACGCGCTCATTGACGCGATGAATATAGGAAAAATCAATGGCCGGATTGCCCATAATCACGGTGATCAGTGTCGTCGCCATATCGCCGAGCGGCGCGCGGTCAATATGATCGCATTGAAATGTCGCCGTGACCGTCGTGCCGACGCCTTCTTCGGACGAAATCGTCATGCCGCCGCCGCAGCGCTCTGCGGCTAATTGCAGCAGCGACAAGCCCAATCCAACGCGTCTGGTCGTGCGGCTCGTCGAAAACGGGTTCGTGATGGTCGCCAACACCGACTTTTTGATGCCGCAGCCATTATCAATTACGCTGAACGACAAACGGTTTGCCCGTGCGTCTTCCGTCACATGAATTTCGATATGCGACGCGCCCGCTTTCGTCGAATTTTGCGCGATGTCAAGAATATGCAGCGACAGTTCTTTCACGATGCGACGCCGACCTGACCGGCTTTGAGCAACCCGTCAAGCCTTGCCGGTTATTGGTAATCTTTTAACGCATGCATGAACGTTTTGAGGCTGACTTTTCCGACGACATCTTCATCAATCATGACGGCGGGGGCTTGGCTGCACACGCCTAAACAGCGGCAGGCTTCCAGCGTGTAGAGGCCGTCTTGCGTCGTTTCGCCGACTTTGACATGCAGGCTCTCCGCCACGTCTTCCAATAATTTCCCCGCGCCGCGAACATAGCAGGCCGTTCCCATGCAGACCTTAATCAGATGTTTCCCGCGCGGAATCATGGTAAAAAATGAATAGAACGACACCACGCCATACACCACGCTCGGCGCGACGCCCATTTCTTTCGCAATATAGACTTGCGCTTCTTTGGGAAGATAGCCGATACGCCGTTGCGTTTCATTCAAAACAACCATCAAGCCGCCGCGCTTGTCTTTGGCGGCGTTGATAATGTCATCAATCGCGCTTTTAATCTCCGGTTTGGCAAGAATTCCTTCCATAACTCACCTTT
>CAZCGG010000052.1:11779-17590 GCA_964498135.1 uncultured Candidatus Moduliflexus sp. | reverse complement strand
TCAATCGCGCTTTTAATCTCCGGTTTGGCAAGAATTCCTTCCATAACTCACCTTTATGATAATTAGTTAGTGATGTTACGCAACCACTCCCCCTGCCCTTCTCCTTAGTAAGGAGAGGGGGCGGGGGGAGTGGTTGCGTAACGTGAGTTAGTTAGCTGTCAAACATCTTTTAAGGTGTCTGACAGCTTTTTTCCATTATTCTGGCATGATCGTGAAATATCGTCCATCCTGATGCTGAAGGGCTTTGCGCAATTCCTGAATCGTCGGCGCGGCGATGTAATACGTCGTGGCGGCGGCGCCGACATCGTTCACGTAATGCGCGTCCGATCCCCTGACGATGCTGTACCGGCGCAATTCAGGGAATTGCTGGAACGCTTCCGCGATGCGCCGCTTGCGATACACTTCCACCGCGATAATGTCCAAATCCGGCGGAATCATCCCCAACTGGCTGATGACGCTGAACACTGGCTTATCCACGTGCGCCGGAATGCACAAGCCGCCGAGCGCGTGAACGCAGGAGACGATGGCATCAATCGAAAGCGAGGTCGCTCCAGCGTAGAAGCGGTCATGCGTTTTGACGACATCATCCCGCGCCGTGACTTCGATCTGCACGCCGAACGCCTCTTCATCGTTTTTTATCGGCGGCAGCGCGTCATAGACGATTTCTTGCCACGTCAGCAGCGCGTCAAGCTGGTCAAACAGCGTCAGAATATGCGCTTCTTCGGCGGTCGTGACTTCCATGCCGCCCAACACGGCGATGTCGGTTTGGCGGGACGCTTCCATGAACGCGGCCACGTTGCCGCCGCTATTGTGATCCGTAATCGCAATCACGTCGAGCCGCTTGCTCTGCGCCGCCGCGAGGATGGGGCCGGGCGCCATTTCATAATCGCCGCAGGGAGACAGCACGGAATGGATGTGCAGATCCGCAACGTATGGTCGAACCGCCATATCCTATCGTATCCCGAGCTCGTAAAGTTTTCCGACCACCGCATACGTATTTTCAGGCGTTTGCAGCAGCACGATGCCCTCTTCTTCGGCCTTTTTCAGCACGGTGTCATCCACCGGCGAGGCTTCTGAAATCACCACCGCCGGAATTTCGAGCAGCACCGCGACCGCAATCACGTTGAGATGCGTCAGCAGCGTGACCCAGATATTCCCCTTTTGCGCCCCGGCCATCACGCAGCTGAGCATGTCCGACGCATAGCCGCCTTGAATCGGGCAATCCAGATTGGCCTCCGCGCACAGCACGTTCAGCGATAACGCTTGCGCGATTTGTCGAATCGTCATCACGATGGATACAAAATCATGGTTAAGGTCGTCCCTTTGCCCGGCCCGTCCCCAACCACAGATTCCAGTTTCATCTCGCTCATGCAGCGTTTGATGTTGGAAAGCCCCATGCCCGCGCCGAATCCGAGCGCCTTGACCGTCAGCGACGACGTGCTGAAGCCGGCTTCCATCGCTTTTTCAATATCGGGAATGCCGGGGCCGTCGTCCGAGACTATCATCGTCACCTTTTTCGGCGTGATTTCGGCGAGAATATGGCCGCCGCGCGTCGTATGAATAATCAAATTCATCTCCGCTTCATAAATAGCAATCGCAATTTTCCGCACGTCCTGCGGATTCGCGCCGAGCCGCTGCATCGCTTTTTTAATCTTGCTCGACGCCTCGCCGCCGCGCATGAAATCGCCGCCAATCACCTTATAGCGCAGCACCAAGCTTGTTTCGTCCGATTCAATGTCGTGAAAAATGTGCCGGGCGCGGTATTGGCTGATTTCTTCCTGCCGCGTGCCGAGATTGATCGCCTTCAACAAGCCGTTCGTGATGTCGCCGCTGGTGATGATGCCCACGAAATGCTCCGCGTGATCAAACACTAAGACGCGCCGCTCATGATAATGCGAGAGTTTATTGAGGGCGTGAACGACCGATTCATCATGATACACGACGGGAAAAGGCGGACGCGCCATGCGCTCCTGCACGGCGCAATCAAAATTCTGCTGCTCGAACGCCTCGAGGATATCGGACAGCGTGACCATGCCAACCAATTCCGCGCCTTCCAGCACCGGGACGCCGGTGATATGATGCTGCATGAGCAGGGCTTTCGCCTCTCGGATTGAGGCGCGCGGGGAGACGGCAACCACATCTTTCTGCATCACCGCGTCAATCTTCAGTTCGTAAATCAATTCCTGAATTTTGCCGATGTATTGCTGTCGTTCTTGTTGGAGAGAGGATGCGCTCATGCGTGCGTTCCTGTTGGTTTTGCTGCCTGGCCTCGTTGCCTAAGAAGACGAACAACATGGTAACCCCGCCCTATGTGGCGGGACATTGGCGCGCATTCCCGCCACGTAGGGGCGGGGCTACCAGGTTGTTCATAATCTTTAAAACAGCCTCTATGAAAAACACCCAACAACGACGTTTCGTGAAGAAACACCGTTGTTGGTGCCAGAAATCGCCGTGTTCCATCAGCGTTTTCGGCATCAATTTTTTTCTGAGGTGCGCGGCGCGTCACAGCTATTCATGCCCGCCGCATAAATTCGCCCTCCGGTCTCGAACATCGTAAAGCGCGACGCGAGCAACGGAACGCCTTTTTCTTCGGCCAATTGGACGGTTTCCGGCGGCGGCATTTTATTGCGCACGAAAAGAATCGCGGCAATCCCGGCCATTTCGGCGGTTCTCACGACTTGCGGATGCGTGAGGCCGGTCAACAGGAGGGAGCCGTCTTTAGCAAGATGCAGCACGTCACTCATCAAATCCGCCGAAAACGCCGAATTGGCCTCAATGGAGAGATCAATATCCGGCGTCAATGCCCGACCTTCCGTGACTTCAAGAATTTCTCGCAGCGTCATGCGTCACTCTTTTTTAGAATATGCGTCTGGTGAGGTGATCTGTCAAGCGAACTATGAAACGCTCATGTTTTGCCGAAACAACGCATTTGTACACATCCTAACGAGAAAGAAAAATCGTGTCAAGAAATTTTCATGTTTTACAGCGATTCTCCGCGCGCTCCGCGTCTCTGCGCTTAACAAGTTCGATTAACAAGCGGAATCCGCGATCTTCAGTTTCGCGCAAATTCTTCTTGACTTTCAAGAAACCGCCGCGCAGAAACGAACCATTTATTCTTGCGAGTCTCGCAAAGCATTATCAACCATTAGAGAGGGAACGACTATGATACGCCTTCTGATCAAAAAAACGTTTTTGGATATGTGGGATCATCTGCTCGGCATTGCCGTTTTAAATATCGTGGGAACGCTGCTGCTCGCCGGAATTTTCTACGGATTGCAGCCGTTTACCGTCCATCCCGCGCTGCTCTTTGTCGGCGTCGCGGCGGGCATGGCCGTGTTCAGCGTCTATCTCGCCGTCGTCTCGCGCAGCATGAAGCAGCTTGCCGATTACGGCTCGCTTGACCTGAGAAATGCGGCGCGTTCGTTGAAAGAGGAATGGCGCAGCGGCTTAGCGTTCGGCGGCGTGATGTATCTGCAACTTCTTATTTTGGTGATTGTGATGCCGTGGTATTTTCAACGAGAAACCTTATGGGGCGTAGGGATCGGGGCGTTTCTGTTTTGGGCCAGCGTGATGTGGCTGGCGGCGAGTCAATATTATTTTCCGGCGCGGCATCGGCTGACCGTGACGCTGCTGCGCGTTCCGCAAAAATGCGTCCTGCTGCTGCTCGATAATACGGCGTTTACGATCCTGCTTGCGCTCGGCACGGTCGTTTTATCGCTGATCTCCGTCTTCACCGTGTTCATGTTCCCCGGCGTCGCAACAGTCATGCTGTGGCATCAGGTCGCCCTGAAATTTCGGCTCTACAAATATGATTATCTCGAAAGCCATCCCAACGCCCGGCGGAATCAAATTCCATGGAAAGCCCTGCTGGCAGAGGATGACGAGCGCGCCGGCACGCGCACGCTGCGGCAGTTGATTTTTCCGTGGAAATCGTAAGAATAAAGGATGTATGACAATTTTGTAGCAGATTCAGCAGTACCGCGCTAAAAGAACAACGATTCGTTCCCTTCTCCTATTCGTTGTTGTTTTAGCGCGGTCACAGAGGTAAGGATACTCCTCGCCGAGGGTGACTGCGGGCGTTACGCCAATTCTCGATATTCAAACCAATCGAAATCGGCATAGGCGCTGTGATTATGCAGATCTTGTACGCACAAGCCGACAAACGCGCCGGTAAATGAAAGCGTGTCGTAATCGTCCGACAGCTTGGTCGCGTCAAGCGCGGGGCCGATGTTCTGCCAAGCATTTCCATCCTGAGAATAGGCAAATTGCAGCGTTTCGCCCTGAAAGGCCACTTTCAAATAGACGCGCTCCCACCCATCAATCGGAACCGGCTGCGCTAACGGGAACGAAATCGCAAACGGCGATGTTGAATTGTGCGCGGTTTCCCGTGAATCCATCGCCAGCATGTTCAAATGCTTTCCGCCGTATTGCTGGTCATAGCTGACGAACAAATAATAGTGCAATTCGACATCATAAAAGGCGGTGATGCCCGCCATTTGCTGAAAGTTTGCCGGATGAAATTCGAGGCAGGTTGACGCCTCGCACGGCAACGCCTGCACGCGGCGCGCGACAAGACTCTGGCGATGCCGCGAAGTCAACGATTCTTGTCCGTACAAGCGCAAGAAGCCGGGGCGTTCCGTCAACGACAACCACGACGGATCTGCCGGAATGCGCAGGGTTTGAAAATTGAGATTCAACGTCGGCGCGTCAAAATCGTCGCGCGGCGGCTCAGGCGCGAACGAGTGTTCCGGCAAATTCGGCGCAGGCACGGCAACTTTCGCGTCATTCCCGCCGCCTTCAAGCCGCATCCAGCCGTCTTCCGTCCAAGCGCATTTTTGCAGCGACGTTTCCCGGCCAAGAATGCAGCGACGCTCCTTGCCGATTGGACGACCGCACAAATGCGCCAAATACCAGTCGCCGGTCTGCGTTTCCACCAAAGAGGCGTGTCCCGTTTTTTGCAGGCCAAGCTCCGGCTTGCCGAATGCCCGCAGCATCGGATTCTGCGGATCTACTTCGTAGGGGCCTTCGATCTGTTTCGAACGAGCGACCGTGACTGCGTGTTCGTAACTTGTGCCGCCTTCCGCCGTCATCAGGTAATAAGAGCCGTTATGGGCATAGAGATGCGGTCCCTCAACCAATCCAATCGGCGTTCCAGCGAAAATGTTGCGGCTTGCGCCAACCAGACGCTTTTGAGCCGGATCATATTCCTGCAAGACGATCCCGGCAAACATCTCGCTGCCGCGCATTTTCCGAAAATCCCACAGCATGTTGACCAGCCATTTCCGCCCGTCTTTATCGTGGAAAAGCGACGGGTCGAAGCCGCTTGAATTGAGGTAAATCGGCTCTGACCAGGGGCCGAGAATATCGGGCGCGGTGACAAGATAATTATGCGCGTCTTTGAAATTGAAGGGGCCGTCCCACGTCTTCACGTCCGTATAAATAAGGTAAAACAGGCCGTCGCTCCATGAAAGGCAAGGCGCCCAGATGCCGCCTGAATCGGGGTTGCCGAGCATGTTTAATTGAGAAACACGGTCAAGCGGGCGGGTGAGCAATTTCCAGTGAACCAAATCCTTTGAATGGTGAATCTGCACGCCCGGAAACCATTCGAAAGTTGACGTGGCGATAAAATAGTCGCCGCCGACGCGCAGAATCGAAGGATCGGGGTTAAAGCCTCGCAAAATTGGATTCGTAATTGTCTTCATAATATTTTTTCCTTCAAATGGCCTTGCGAAGGCTTGAATCCCGCGCAAGGCTGGTGTTGATGATTACCCTTTCACCGCTCCGGCGGTCAGTCCTTCGATCAACTTCTCC
>CAZCGG010000052.1:2767-11679 GCA_964498135.1 uncultured Candidatus Moduliflexus sp. | reverse complement strand
TGTTGATGATTACCCTTTCACCGCTCCGGCGGTCAGTCCTTCGATCAACTTCTCCTTTGCGATCCCATACAAGAACAATACCGGCAAAGACGAAAGGAGCAGCGCCGTCATCATCGCTGGAACGTCGGTTTGATATTGCCCCTGAAAATTCCACAACGCTAACGTGAGCGGGCGTTTCGCTTCCGAACTGATGAGCGTCAAGGCGAAAATAAATTCGTTCCACAGCGCGACTAAATTGAAGATGCCGACCGCAATCAGCGCGGGCTGAGAAATCGGCAGCACGACGTTCCAATACACATCCCAGCGCGTCGCGCCGTCAATGTACGCCGCTTCTTCGAGGCTGCCGGGAATGTCGTTCATGAACGACCGCAGAATAATGATCGTCATCGGCATCGCGCCTGCCACATACGGCCCAATCAAGGCGAGCAGCGAGTCGTACAAACCGAGCGACTGCGTCATCGAATAGATTGGAATCAGCGTGACATGCACCGGAATCGTCAAGCCGACGACAAACAGCAGATAAAAGAACGTCTGCCCTTTGAACCGGAGGCGCGACAGCCCAAACGCGGCGGCGCTGCCCCCTAAAACAATCAATATCAGGGAAGTACCGGACAAAATCACTGAATTCACGACATAACTCGTCAAATGGTTCTCCCAAATGCGAATGTAATTGCTCAACGAGAATTTTTCCGGCAGCGCCCAGACGCTAATCCGATAAAACTCCGTCCCCGCTTTAAATGAATTTTGCAGCAGGAAAATGAACGGGTAAAGCGTGATAATCAGCCATACAATCGCCAGCCCATAAATTATGGCCTGTATAACATTCCGCATGAATTTCGTCTGTTCTTTCATAAAAAATGATTTTCCCCTTACATGTTCTACTTGGTTAAATATATTGTCATGACAAGCATTCGCAGCATTTATGCGTAAATTCCGTCATCCTTCTTGCCGCTCGATAATGTCGCGACGGCCAACACGAAAGAAAGCAGGAGCATGAACACGGCAATCGTGCTGCCGTAGCCCATGTTGAATGAGGTAAACGCTTGTTTGAACATGTACGTTGCCAACAGTTCACTGGCGTGATTTGGGCCGCCGCCGGTCATCACGAAGAGCAGATCGAAGAAGCGCAGCGAGCCGGTCAGCGAAAGGACGCAGGCTACGCGAATCGAGCCTTTCAGCAAAGGCAGCGTCATCTGAAAGAAGGCTTGAACTCCGGTCGCACCGTCAATCGAGGCCGCTTCATAAATGTCCTTCGGAATACCTGATAATGCTGCTGCGAACAAGATCATGTAGAACGGGATAAATTGCCAGCATGTCGCAACAATCACCGAGCCGAGCGCCAATTTCGGTTCGCCTAACCAGCCAATCGTCGCCAAGCGGTCAAAGCCAATCAGCCTCAAAAAGCTGTTCAGCAGGCCGAAATTCGGTTGATACACATACATCCAGGTAATGCCGATGGCGACGGACGAAATCATCATTGGAATAAAATAAATCAGCTTGAACAGCCGCGTTCCGCGCAACGTTGAAGAAATAAACACTCCTAAAATAATCCCGGCGGGGATTTGCAAAAGAATAGACGCAACCACAAGAATAACATTATTGATGAGCGCTTTCCAAAAAATCGGGTCGCGCGCCAGCGCTGTCCAGTTTCCGAATCCGATATATTTTTTTCCTGAATAGGCTGCTTCGATCAACTGCTGGCGATGCGCCGACGCCTCTTTGCCGAGAGTTTGTTCGACGGCCGCCCAAAATTCCGTTTCTTTTTCAAATTTTTTATTGCGCAACAGCGACAGTTTCTTGATCAGTTCTGCTGGAAAATTCGATTTCTGTTCCAATTGTTTCAAGATCGGCGTCGTAATTTTATATTGCGACGGCAGCCCATTCCACTGAAACAGGCTGTAATAGAACGAGGTCGGAATTGGCGCAATAAAATACAGGACGTAAATCAGCAGCGCAGGCGCAATAAATGCCATTGCCACAAGGAAATTCCGTCGGTGTTTCATTTGAAAATTCTCCTTCGTGAAGATGTTCGAAGTTCCCGCGACCACTTGTTACAACATGATCGCGGGAAAAAAATGAGATATAGAGGTTATTGCTTGTTGAGTTCTGCTTGCAGAGCGTCTTCATGGGCTTTCGCCGCTTCTTCCGGCGTCATAGTCAAGCCGAAAAGCGCCTGCACGATGTCTTTATGTTTTTCGCCAACCGTCGGCGGCAGGAATTGGTCATAATAAACCTGCACATGTCCGGCATTCTCAAACGTCTTGGCGATTTTCTTCAACACCGGGTCTGCAATCAGTTCAGAAGCCCCTTTGATCGGCGGAACATACCCATTTTCAATCATCGCCTTTACCCACGCTTCTTGCATGACTTGGCTCTTGAAAAATTCATTCGCCGCGTCCATGCCTTCGCTGGTCGAGCTAATGGAAATATAATCCTGTCCCGGGCTGCCGATCAAGTTCGTCGGATCGCCTTTGCCGTCTTCAATGGCCGGAAATTCAAAGAAATCAAGTTGATCGATCATGTCGGGATAGGTTTGTTTTGCGCCGCCAAAGAACCATGATCCCATCACATACATGCCCGCTTTCTTGTTATACAGCAGCGATGAGGCTTCAGCCAAATCTTCGTCCAGCGAGTTGACCCCTTCTGGGAAATAGCCGCGCTTCACGAGGTCTTGCAATACTTCTCCGGCTTTGACAAAGCCCGGATCCGTAAAAGAGCCGCCGTTTTTACGATACAGCGCATTCATAAACATGTCCGCGCCGCCGACACGATCAGCGATATACATGTAATAAAACGAGCCTGTCCATTTGTTCTTATTCGCAAGGGCAAACGGAATCACGCCATTTGACTTCAGCGTTTCGCAGACCGTCATCAACTCGCTCCATGTTTTCGGCGGCGTCAAGCCGTATTGCGCAAACACATCTTTGCGATACCACACGTAAACGCCCGTCAAACCGGCATACGGCACGCCATACGTGACATCGTCAAATGTTACCGGGTCAAACGCCGATGGGATATAGCGTTCGAGCAAAGCCTGTTTCAGTCCATCGGACAACGGCTCAACCATCCCGGCGTCAACATATTCCTTCAATGGGCCGCCGCCCCAGTTCTGGAAAAGGTCTGGCGGATTCCCCGCGCCCATGACGACTTTCAACTTAGTCTTATATTGATCGTTTAACACATGCACGACGGTCAACTTTACATCCGACGTTTCATTGAATTTCGCGGCGGCATTATCCACCACATCTTTTAAGAAACCGGCGGTTTGCACGTCCCATAATTCAATCTTATCAGCCGCCGCAGCCATTTGAAGGCCGATAGCCAACGCCATGACGGCGCACAATGCCATGCTCAACACTTGACGTTTCATATTCTGTTTTCTCGCGATCCCTCAACAATCTCGCGCGCGATTGGCGAGCGCCAGCCGAGATGATTGATGTTCGCAATTCCTTTTGCCTGAAGTTCTGTCGTTTGTTCTTCGCACATTCCAATAAATGCTGCCTTATAACATATTTTTTCTTCCCCCTCACATCACCCCTCTTTCCGATGAAATCGTTTCTAAAATAGAGCAAACAACAATTGCGCAACTCCTACTTTATATTTTCATCATTGTTATGTTATACGTATAATATAAAATGGTTGATATGTCAAGTAAAAAAATAGAAATTTTACATTGACATTCCGACTTCTTTGATTTTATGGGCAAAAAATACTTGACGAAAGAACGATATGTATCTATCTTGTATGGCAAGATAAATACTTGTACGAATAATATTATATAAAAATGTTGTACGAACCGCAGGGTGATCTTGTATGAAAATAAACATGAACGATTCGCGCCCGAAATACTTGCAACTCAAGGATGCTCTGAAACGTCTCTTCGAAGAAGCGCATTATCAGAGCGGGCAGCAAACCCCATCCGAAAACGAGTTGATGGAACAGTTTGATGTCAGCCGCAGCACCGTCCGGCAGGCGTTGGCGGATTTAGCGAACGAGGGCGTAATTTATCGGAAGCAAGGGGTGGGAAGTTTTTTTGCCGGAACGGTTGTCGAACAAACGCCACGAAGCTCGCTGATTGGCGTCATTGCGCCGATTTTATTTGAATATATTTATCCGCAAATCATGCAGGGCGCGAACGACATTATTCATCAGAAAAACTGCAATATCGTGCTTGCAAGCTCTGAAGGAAAGCCGGAGAACGAAATGTGGCATATTGAGCAATTGCTCTCGAAAAAAATCGAGGGATTGCTGTTTGAACCGGCTGGCAGTCCGCAGGATTTTGAGGAAACCAAAACGTTTCAGATGCTCAAAAGCCTTTCGATTCCGGTGGTATTCATGGATTGGGCATTCGATGATCGCAGCGTCTCGTATGTCGCGTTAGATGATGTGGAAGGGGGCTTTCGGGCGACGCAGCACTTGATCGAAGCAGGCCATCGCCGCATCGGGATTGTTTATTTAGAACATCACGTTCCATCCAAACGACGCTATGAAGGATACCGCCATGCCCTTGAACAACACGGCCTCACGCCTGATCCGGCGATAGAAAAACATCGAACGATTGTGCGGTGGAACGAGTCGGATTCCGCTTATTTGCTCACCAAAGAATTGCTGGAATCCGGCTGCGAACTCCCAACCGCCATTTTTTATTTCAATGATGCCGCCGCGCTGCGCGGCTGCGCGGCGATTCGTGAAGCCGGTCTGTCCATTCCCGACGATATTTCCGTGATGGGCTTTGATGACGCCTCTTTCGCCTCGCTGCTGGATGTGCCGTTGACAACCATGATTCATCCGAAATATCAGATCGGCAAATGGGCGGCGGAGATGTTGTTCGATCAACTCGATTCACAGGGGCGAAGCATGCCGCACCAAATGCTGCTGCATCCCAATATCGTCGTGCGCCATTCCGTGAAAATTCTGCGCTGAGATTTAGCCGCGCGAGACGATTCCCGCGCCCTGACCCGGCTGACAGAGAAACACGTCGGGCGTTAAACCAGTGCGCCGCCAATATTCCGCCGCGACGTGTTTGCAGAACGCCTGCGCGTCACTTGTACGAACAACCGCGACGGCGCAGCCGCCCCAGCCTGCCCCTGCAATCCGAATGCCGCAGAGGCCGGGCGCGTCCTGCGCGCTCTCCATCAGCGCATCCAACTCGGCGCAACTCCCTTCAAACGCCTCTTTCATGCTGCGGTACGACGCATGCATGACCTCGCCGAACGCGGCCATATCGCCGGATTTCAGCAGTTCGCACCCGCGCAGCACCCGCGCATTTTCGGCAATGACGTGCTGGCAGCGCGGCAAAATTTTCAATGCCTGCGACTCCGGCGCGTGATGGTCTTGAAACATCTTCGTTAACGTCTCGGCGGGAATGCGCGGCGCGAGCGTCTGCAATGAGGCCGCAACCGGCAGCCAGTCGGCAAGCGGCGCGTCCGGCGGAATATCGCGCAGATGCGTCGCCTGCGAGAACACGGCGCGGAGCAGTTCGAGGCCGATTCTGGTTTCAAGGGCGCGGATGTTATAATCGGATGAGGCGGATTTTTCCTTCTTAACCTTCGTGTCAAAAATCGCCACGCTGTAGCCCGCCGGAATCCGAATCTGCTCGGTGAGAAAGGTTGACGCTCCTGCGACCGTCACCGGGCGGCAATCGAGAAATAACGCCGTCCCTTTTTGGTTAAGCACGGAGGTGAAATGATCCATGAAGCCGCCGCGCGTTCCGACGTACCATTCCGCTTCGCCGCAAAACCGGGCGAATTGCTTCGGCGTCATTTCGATCCGATTCAGCCCAGCGAACGCTGTTGCCGAACAGACCACTAACGCCGATGACGAGCTTAAACCGGCGGCCAACGGCACGGTAAATGGAGAATGCCCGTCAATCAAAATGTTCGCGCCAGATATTCGGTCAAGTCCATACGCTTGTACGAATGCCTGCGCCGCCGCTTTGACGTAATTATCCCAACTGCCGCGTTCGCTGACAGGAATGCTTGAATCGAGGCGAAACTCCTTCATGGCAAAACGCGGATTCGTGCTGCGCAGTTTCATCTGCGCGTCATCACGCCTCCCCGCAATCATGACCGTATCTCGATCCAGCGCCATCGTCAGAACGCAGCCTTGATGATAATCGGTATGACTCCCCAGCAAATCCACTCGTCCGGGCGCTCTGGCGATAATGACTTCCTGCTCGCCATACAGAGCGCGATGCCGTTCGAGAAGTTCCTGATAGCGTTCCAATTGCCCGAGCAAAACGTCTTGCGCGTCGCCGTAAATCACCTGAAGATATTCTAATCGCAGATTCATGAGCGCCTCCTTTTTTAAAGAAGAAATCGATTCTATTGAGCATCTTCTTCTTCGATCATCATCGGATAACATATTCGCAACACTTCTCGAATGCCCTGCACGTAGCGAAACGTCGGGCTGGAAATCAATTGTTCGCTGATGAAATAAATTCGCCCGTCACGAACGGCCTTCATCGCCTGAAAACCTGGGCGAGCGGCGACGCTTTCGCGGTCGTGAACGGGATTCATCGCGCCTGCCTGCACGAGATACACATCTATGTTTTCGCCCTGTTCAAGCAGCTTTTCCACGCCATACGCCGCAATTGAACTCCCTTGTTTCACCGGCGCGGCATCGGCGGCGATATTGACGCCTCCGGCAATCGCAATCGCCCGCGCCGGGAGCGAATCCGGCGTAACCGTCTTGCAGCCGTCGGCAGACGCCTCGAAAAATACGCGCGCTTTCGGCGAAATTGGCGCGGCTGCGGCTTGAATGGCCTCAATGTCACGATGAAATTGGCGCAGCAGCGTTTCGGCCTTCGCCGCCGTGCCGGTCAATTGGGCTAATCTTCGGATATAGCCGTCAAAATCCTCAAATCGCTCTGGATAGAGGGCAGCCACCGCCACGCCTGCCCGCTCCAAGATTTCGACGAATTGCGGCTGCGAACGGGCGATAAACGGGCGAATTAACACTAAATCCGGCGCAACCGCAATCAGCTTCTCCGGATCAGCGCGATAATCGAAACGCGGCTTGTGCGCGACTTCTGGCGGGAACGCATCTGACCGCCCCACGCCGACGATTTCAGCCGACAGCCCCAGCGCGAACAGATTTTCCGTATGCGCCGAATAGAGCGAGACAATCCGCTTCGCCGGAGCGAAAAGGCGGACGATCTTGCCGAGATCGTCCGTCACGATGATGTCGGCGGCGTCCGCCCACATCGGCAGCAACGCGCATGCCGCGAACAGAAGCCAGCGCCGAATCATTCATGCCCTCCTTTTTCCCCGTCAATGGCATGGCGCACATGTTGTACGTACATGTCTTGAATGGCCGGATTCCCGCCGAGTCCGCGCAGCATGGCGTTCACCTGAAAGCCCGCTTCGGTCAAGCGATTTTTCCATGAATCGTTGTCGTCGCCCGCCATATCGTTCTGCGCATGATCTCCGGCCACGAGCATGAACGGCATGAGCGTCACGCTGCGAACATTGGCCCGCTTCAATTGCTCGATCACATCGTCTAATTCGGGATACCCTTCAACCGTGCCGATGAAGACGCGCTCCATGCCGACCTGCGCAAACACCTGCTGTAAGGCGAGATAGGCGGCGTTCGCGGGATGCGGCGTGCCATGTCCCATCAGCACGACCGCGCCGCCCTCGGTCAATTCGGGCAACTGGGCTTTCAGCGCGGCGGCGGCGCGCAGATAATCATCCGTCGCGGCGAGCAGCGGCATGCCGACGTTGAGCGTCTGGAAGGCCGAACGGAACGGCGCAGCCGCCTTCACAACGTCATGAAATTCCAGCCCGGCGATGATGTGCAACGGCTGCACAATCACCTCCGTAAAGCCGTCCTGCCGCAATTTTTGCAACGCTTCTTCCGGCGTGTCAACGAAAAACTGATCGCGGGTCTTCAAAATCGAGATAATTTTCTCGGACGTAAAGGCGCGGCGCACCTCATAATCGGGGAAAGCCGCCTGAATCTTCCGCTCACACGCCTCAATCGTCACTTTCCGCGTTTCGGCGACGCTCGTGCCGAAACTGACAACTAAAATCGCCTTCTTCGAAGCTAAGGCGTCAACTTGTCCTGACATCATCATTGCATTCATTAAAAGAACTCCGCTCATAAGCCATGTTCGTAAATTTTTCATGATTCTCCTTTTCATTCGGGCGTCACGATGATGCCGAGATGATGAATATGACGCGCATGCACGTCGAATATTTTGTGAATAAACGCTTCGGTCAAAAGGCTCTGCGGGGCGGCCTGCCCTTGAATCTGGCCGTTTTTCAGCACGACGACCTCATCGCTGAACCCGTAGGCGAGGTTCAAATCGTGCGTGACCGCGAACACCGTCCGCCCCTCCTCGTTGACTAACCGCCTCAGCAGGCGCAAGGCGCGAAGATGGCGCGCAATGTCCACGCCGGAAAACGCCTCGTCCAGAAAAAAGACCTGCGGCTGCTGCGCTAACGCTCTGGCAAACAAAACGCGCTGGCATTCGCCGCCGCTGACCTCCGTGATGGGGGTTTGGGCGAATTGCAGCGTGTCAGTCTGCTCCATCGCGTCGTGAACAATGTGTACGTCTGTTTCGGAAAACGCCTCCAATCGCCCGACAAAGGGATGCCGCCCCATCATCACGATGTCGAAGCAGTCAAATGGGAAATTGACGCCGCCGCGCTGCTGAATGACGGCAAAGCGCCGGGCAAGCTCTTGCGCCGAATAGCGCGCAAGCGGCTTCCGCTCAAAAAATACTTGTCCGATCAACCCGCGCAAACATCCGTTCAACAGATTCAGGAACGTCGTTTTGCCGGAACCGTTCGGGCCAAGCAGCGCGTAAAATTTCCCGGCCTCGAATTCGGCGTTGATGTCGCTCAAGACAGGGGTTTTGCCATAATGAAACGCAAGATTTCTGACCGAAAACATTGCGTGGCTGTCGC
>CAZCGG010000052.1:0-2667 GCA_964498135.1 uncultured Candidatus Moduliflexus sp. | reverse complement strand
GTTTTGCCATAATGAAACGCAAGATTTCTGACCGAAAACATTGCGTGGCTGTCGCTTTGCGCCATAAATCTTTGAAGGTCACCCCGCGCTGCGTCGCGGGAAATCTTGCCAGCCGCTTAGCCTGCGACGTAGCGCGGCGGTTTCTTGCCAGCCGCTTAGCCCGCGACGTAGCGCGGGGCTACCGGTTATTTTTCAAAAAAATGCAAAGAAAAAACGGACCGCCGAGCAGCGTGGTGATGACGCCGACCGGCATGTCAAGGGCGAACAGCAGGCGCGAGATGTTATCCGCCATCAGCAGGAGCAAGCCGCCGGTCAAGGCTGAAAGCGGGAGCAGCGCCCGGTTATCCGAGGTCAGCGCGAGCCGCAACAGATGCGGCACAATCAGGCCGACGAAGCCGATCACGCCGCTCACGGAGACGCAGGCCGCCGTCATGAGCGAGGCCGCCACGACGCAGACGCGGCGCACGGTTTGCACCGACACGCCCAGCGAGCGGGCGTCCTCATCGCCAAGGCTCATCAGGTTCAAATCTCGCCCAAAATAGGCACAGAGCAGCGTTCCGACCGTGACAACCGGCAGGCAGAGCCAGACATCCTGCCAGCGCCGGGCAGCCAGCGATCCCATCAGCCAGAACACGATTGCCGACACCTGCTCGCCGGAGGCGGTTTTTAGGACGCTGATTCCGGCGGAAAGAATCGAACTGACGATGATTCCGGCCAAGATGAGGTTGACGGCGCTGAGGCAGCCGCGCCGCGTCGCCATCTTCAGCACGATGAACAGGGCGCACATCGCCCCGCCAAAGGCGCAGAGCGGAATCGGCAATTTCATGCGCGCGAAAAAGAGGTTCGCGTACATTGCCGCCGCCGCGCCAAACGCCGCGCCGGTCGAAACGCCGATGGTGTAAGGATCCGCGAGCGGATTGAGCAATAACGCCTGAAACGCCGCGCCGGACGCGGCTAATCCGCCGCCGACGATGACCGCGAGCAGAATGCGCGGCAGGCGGATGTCCCAGACAATCGCGCTATGCGCCTGCGGCATCCGCGCCAACAGCGCGTCCTGCGACGTGATTTTCGCCCAGAGAATCGTCAGAATGCGGCGCGTCGAAATGGAGGCGTCGCCGAGATTCACTGACCAGACGACTCCGCCAATAATCATGACAAGCATGAATACGCTGACGAACATCTGCCGCCGAGCAAGCGCACGGCGCGAAGAAATGAGTGTCTGTTTTGAGATTGTGGAAGGCGCGTCTGTCATCATGATGGCCTTTCAGGCCGCAAAAAGCAACGGGGGAATTTCGAAGTGCCTGACGCATTCGAAATTCCCCCGTATTTTTGTTAATTTCGTTATTCATTGGTTCACCTCGCGCAATGATACTTTTCTCATTCAGGCAGGTCTTCTGACTCCCGGATCATCCTACTTGCCGCGCCTTCCCATGCGCGAAACAGTCGCATAGTGGCTTGTCGCAGCGTTCGTCTCCCCCAAAAGGGGTCTGTCTCTACAGACAGACGGTTACAGCGGCGGGTCCGTTCCTGATTTTCACAGGATTCCCTTTTCATTCTCTGTTGAGAAGCCTCAATGAATTATTATGATAAGAAAGAACAATTTCTAACCTAAACGTGGTCTTTTCATCTCTTTTTCCATGATATACATCTCTTCATATTTATTTCCCGGCTTTTTTATTTGCACGATTTTGAATCCGCATTTATTGACATAAAAATGGTGATTCCGTTTCGAGAATCCGGGCGTTTCTGTCCTCCAAAGAACCGTTTCAGGGTATTCCGCTTCAATAAATTTCCAGACAAGCATTCCTAACCCCTTATCTTGCAGCGCTGGTTCAATGAAAATCGTTCCCAAAAAATTTTCATGATTGGGATAAATCCATAAAATAATAACGCCTATCGGCTTCCCGTCTTTGAGGATTTTAAATGCCTGACTCTCTTGATGAAGAGCCCATTTTCTTAAAAAATCGCCATTATCATAGCCCGGCGGCCCGCTGTGATCTTCGTTTAAATGCCTTTTCGCATCTTCATCAAACGCCCTTTGCATAATCGGCGCGCATAGATCAACATCTTCGCTTTCAAATTGTTCAAATTGCAAACAATCAAATTGCTTCATCGATCCCTCCTTTTGTGTTAGCTCAGCTACCGCATGGTTAAAGCTTCTTTATGTTATACATTTTTTATTCCTGAGAATTTTGTCTAATCGCTTGCTCTAAATCTTCTTCTGTTTCAAGTTCATCAACAAGCGTGTCATCAAAATCGTTCATTCCTAATTCTTTCTTTGCAAACGTGCGACGTGCCTTTAAATTCAGTATATCAACAATACGAGTTCTATCTTCAACAATTCTTGCTATATCCGCTCCTTCTAATAAAATGACATAATACCGACTATTATCGCTGACTTGATTGGCATAGTTAATAGCATCTTTCGCAAATTCACTCGTTGTTACAACCATGACAATATCGGCTTTGGTTAAAAATGTTAATCCAACTTCTTTTGCAATTACGTCAACGCCTACTGATGATTTTTGGTTTTTGCATTGAATTTGCCACCTATTATACACAATTTTATCTGAAGCCGCCATTACATCAACTTCGCCGCCACCAGTTGATTGATAATGTCTAAGTCTCCACGCCGAAAACCGCAAACCAAGCAGACGAATAAGCCAA
>CAZCGG010000051.1:1467-21691 GCA_964498135.1 uncultured Candidatus Moduliflexus sp. | reverse complement strand
CCCGACATCCTGCTTGCGGACATAATGAATGTCCTTAATCAACACGCCGGGCGTCATCCGTTTCCGCACTTCAACCACGTCGCCGGGGCGGCTGACCGCAAAGCCCAGCACATCGAAGCCCGGCCCGACGTTGGCGACCGACGCTGGCGCAAAGACTCGTATCCATTCGTTCATGCTCGTTCTCCTGCTTGCCCGATAATGAAGTCAGAATACGACATCCCCGTTGATTCAGACAATAAAAATCGTGCGTTTTTCATAAAAAACCTGAAGGGACTGTCAGATTTTACGCATTCAAATAGAATAGGACTTACGCAGACCCCGCCCCACCCTCCCCTCAACCAGGGGAGGGAAAATATTTTTCTGTTGTCTCCCTCCCCTGATTTAAGGGGAGGGCGGGGGTGGGGTGCGTAAGTCCTGTAGAAGTAATAAAATCAGGAAAATTCTTCTTGACAAGAAATCCCCATGTTTATTATGTAGGCGCATACCAAGCAAGCCGGAGTGGTGAAATTGGTAGACGCACGGGACTCAAAATCCCGCGGGGGCAACTCCATGTCGGTTCGATTCCGACCTCCGGCATAAAAAATAGAAGCGTTACGGGAGCAATTCCGTAACGCTTTTTTATTTGGGCGAAGAAAAAAGCTGTCAGACGCCCTCAAAGCGTCTGACAGCTATGCCGCGATATTATCCTTTTTGAATGGCGTTCATCAACGCCAATAATCCTTTCATAATTTCTTTCGGCGTCGGCGGATTGCCGGGGATTTTCACGTCAACCGGCACGACCTTCTCCACGCCGCCAAGCACGGCATACGATCCCTTGAACAGCCCGCCGTCGCAAGCGTCGTCGCCAATCGCAATGACGAGTTTCGGCGCAGGCGTGGCGTCATAGGTTTTGCGCAACGCGACCGCCATGCTCTGCGTGACCGGCCCCGTGACGGCGAGAACGTCCGCATGGCGGGGCGACGCGACGAACGACACGCCAAAACGCTCAATGTCATAATACGGCGTCGTCAGGTTGACAAGCTCGATTTCCGGCGAATTATCGCTGCCCGCGTCCACTTCGCGGATCGCCAGACTCCGCCCGAACGCCGCGTCTATTTTCTGCTTTAGCCGCAATCCCAACGCCTCAAATTCCTGATCGCGGAACGCGACTTCTTCCGTGACTTTCGGCGCAAAAAAATTCGTGAGTGCTGTCAGCATAACTTCGCCACAACGGCGCGAAGCTCGCAAAGATAACACCTTTGCGCCTTTGCGCCTTTGCGGGAGAACGTCAGTTACAAATCATTTCCGGCATAGGAAAGATTCATGCTCTTGTTAATCAACGGGAAATCCGGGACGATGTTGCCGGGCGTGGCGTGTTCCATTGCCAGCCAATTGCAAAACGAGGCGGTTTTGACCTTGTAGCGGGAGATTTGGCCGTCTTTCAGATAGACCCAGTGCGCGTTTTGGCCGCGCGCCGATTCGACAAGCGCCAGCGCGTAGCCGTCGCGCACATCGGCCTGTTCGCTGCATACCGCGCCGCCGGGCATCTTGGCAATCTGCTGCTGAATCATCTCCGCCGAAGCCGCGATTTCCCCGACTTTCAGCTTGAACCGGCATAACACATCCCCATCGGGCTGCGTCTTGATCTGCTTAATAAATTCGGCATACCGATTGTGAGGATGGCTGACGTTATAGGGATGATTGACGCGGGTGTCAAGCTCCACGCCTGCGGCCCGCGCAACCGGGCCGGACAAGCCGAGCGGCGCGACGAGTTCCGGCTTCACTACGCCCGTCGTTTCAAACCGGTCAAAGACGACGGCGTGCGACACGGCATCCCGTTCGGCGGCGCGAAGGCGCGGCGTGAACGAGCGCAGATAGCCGTTCAATTCCTCAAGATCGGGCGCGGCGACATCACGCGCCACGCCGCCGATCCGCAATGCGCCCTTCATGAAGCGCGATCCGGTCAAGCGTTCATTCTGGCGGAACAACTCTTCGCGCAGGATGAAAAACGCGCTTGCGCCGACCGGATAGGCGACATCCACCACCATGCCCGCCGTATCGCCAAGCAGGGCGTACATCCGTTCCAATTCGGCGAAAATCGCGCGCAAGGCCAGCGCGCGCTCTGGAATGCTGATGCCGGAAAAACTCTCGACCGCCAGACAGTACGCCATGGCGTTGGCGACGGTTTCATCGCCGCTCACGGCTTCGGCCAATTTCAATCCGTCTTCCGGCGTTTTGCCTTCGGCTTGTTTTTCAAGCCCGCGATGTTTGTAGCAGTGCCGGATTTCGAGATTGAACACTTGCTCGCCGATGACGCTGAACCGGAAATGCCCCGGCTCGATAATTCCGGCATGAACCGGGCCGACCGGAATTTGATAGACGCCTTCGCCGGTAAATTCCTTGAATTGATAGGTTTCATGCGTCTGCCCGGTCAAATTGAGCGGCGCGTTGACAAACGATTTCCGCAATGGGTGGAGGTCTTTCGGGTACATTTCATGCAAAAAGAGCCGCCGCGCATCAAACGCGCCCTCGAACGAGACGCCGAACCCGTCGTGAATCTCGCGCTCGTACAGCGAGGCAATCGGGCAGAGTTGGGCGATGCTCTGCGCGGAATCCGCCGCAAGCGGGTAGCGCAAAATCAGCACGTCCGGCGTTCTGGGCATTTCAAAGGCGTAAAAAAGCGTCAATCCAGCATCAGTCTCAAACGCCTCGACACAAAAAAGATCAATGAGGTTTCCCTTCTGTTCGATGATCGCGGCAACGGCCTTCTGGCAGGCGTCACCGCTCGTGATTTTCAGATAATATTCATGATTTTTTCCCGCATGAAGCGCGTCAGGCGGCGCATCCAGCAGGCGCAGCAGATTGTCAGTATATTCGTTCATGGTCATCACCATATTAAATGTTCAAATTACTCACGGCCTGAGTCAGCGTCTCTTTCAAGGGCGCCGGGATAACGACGCCGCAAATCAGCAGCGCGAAAATTAAGATGAGAATGGCAAGATTCATGGTCAGCGGCACGGTAAACGCCCGTTGCGTTTGGCCTTGCTCGCGCTGCCGCGAAAACATGTTCACCATAAACAGCGCGAACGCCGCCGCGACTAACATGAACAGCAGCGCCGCGAGCAGCACCAACGGCAGTGAAATCGCGCCTAATTGCAGCAAAATGCCCATTTTCGACAAAAAGTTCGGCATCATCGGCGTGCCGATAATCGCTAACCCGCCGAGAATCAAGCCGAACGACGAGAGCGGCTGCCGCGTCAACAGGTGATCAACGTCGTCGGCCTGCACGCTCTGATATTCTAACCGGATAATGCCTGACAGCAGGAAGAGCAGGGCTTTGGCGAACGAATGGCTCAGGACATGAAAGAGCGTCCAGAAAATCGCGGCCGGCGTGCCGATGCCGATGCCGACGAGCAGCAGCCCCATGTTTTCGATGCTGGAAAACGCAATCAGACGTTTGAGATTCCGTTTCGTCAGCATCGTCAGAGCGGCCAAGCCGATGCTGAGCAGGCCGAACGTGATGAAGAGTTTTGAGACGATAGGCTGCGCCGCAGTCGGCCGCATAATCGCATACACGCGCAGCAGGCCGTACATGCCGACATTCAGCATGACGCCCGACAAGATCGTGCTGATGACCGACGGCGCGATGGCGTGGGCGTGGGGCAGCCATGAATGAAACGGCACGATGCCGGATTTCGTCGCAAATCCGATGAATAAAAAGATGGCGGTCAACGCGAGCGCCGACGGCGGGAGTTGCGCGGATGCCGCGAGAATCTGATTCCAGTTCAGCGTTCCCGCGCCGAGCGCGTGTTTGGTTAAGCCGAACAGCAGAATCAGCCCGATAAATGAAAACAGCATCGAGGTGGAGGCGATAAAGACGTAGCTTAGCGCGACGGCGATGTTTTCTTTGGCGTTCGGCGTGACGATGAGGATCGCGGAAAAGAGCGTCGTCAATTCCGTGAACAGCCAGAACAAGGCGAGATTGTTCGCGCAAAACGCCATGAAAATCGAGATCATCAGCGCGTTGAATGCCAAATAAAACGGCTTAAGCGTTTTGACGTGCATTTCTTTATGCGCAATCATGCAGCCGACGTAGCCTCTAGCGTAAATCGCGGCAATCAGGAAGATAAACGCCGCAATCAGCATTTCATAGACGCTCAAATGGTCAATGAACAGAAATTGGCTCTCGAAATAATAGAGCGGCAGCGGCTGCGCGAGAAATGAGAGCGAGAGTAGCAAGGCGGACAGCGCGTGAAGCATTGTCCATGCGTTCATCATTGTCTGAGATTTGCAGAAGGCAATCACCGACAGCGCGGTAATTGCCATGATGATATACAGAATCATACTTATTCCTCTCCGAACAGGTTGCTTAATTGATGGAGTTTCTCGTGAAAATTCTCCAGCGTGGTCGTGATGCCGAACGCCAAGAACGTCGAGACGACGATGAGCATGACTAAGTCCATCAGGACGAGAATTTCTAGCACGAACGGCAATTCCGAGAAAAAGAGGCTGAAGAGCAGCGCGCCATTTTCCATCGAGAGAAAGCCGACGATATTCGTCATGGCGTGCAGGCGGCTGAAAATGACGATCAATCCCATGAACATCAGCGAAATGCCAAGCACCGCGCCGAACAGCGATTGCTTCGTCAAGCCGAGCGGCACGGCGAATTGCGACAACTGATAATACATGACCAAAAACACTAACATGCTGACAATCATCGCAAAGACGGGTTGCAGATAATGAAAGCCGACATCGCGCTTGGCCGGCATTTGTTGGTGAACGCGCTTGATGAATTCCGGGATGATCAGCACTTTCGTGATGAGCGTGATCAGCGCGAGCAGCAAGAGCGTCGCGCCGCCTTCATGCGCGTACAGCGTCAGCGCAATCGCGGAGAGCAGCAGCGATTGAATGGCGTAGGTCGTCACGAGCGACCGGATGTTGCGGGTCGTCAGGACGAATGACGCGGTGACGACAATAAGCACTAAAAAAATATTTATCATACAAAATACATTGATACAGAGGTTTTTGGGATCGCAAAACTTCAATATCAATATCGCGGTGCGGAACGTTTACAAAAATACTTCGAGAATAATGGTCAGAAACGAGAAGAAAAAGGCAATCATGAACAGCCCCGGCAGCCTGAACAGCCGGTATTTCGCCATGAGTGACTCGAACAGGCCGACCAGCGCGGAGAGCGCCGCACCTTTAACGAGAAACACGACTGCGGCGAACGGCATGCCGATCAGCGAAACGCCTTGCCGCAAGCCGGTTGGCAGCAGCGCGTTCAGCAGCACCGCCATCAAGAGCGTCTGCTTTATCGCGTGCGACCATTCCATCAACGCCAAATTCCGGCCGGATTGTTCCAGAATCATCGCTTCATGCACCATCGTCAATTCAAGATGCGTTTCCGGGTTATCCATCGGAATGCGGGCGGTTTCGACAATCACGATAATGAACAGCGACAGCGCCGTCAAGCAGAGCGACGGATGTTTCAGCATCAGCAGGGCGTCGCCGGACTGCGCGAACATGCGGTGAATATCGGTGGTTTTCAGCACGAACGCCAACGCGGCGAAGACAATCAGAATCACCGGCTCGAACGCGGCGGATAAGGCCATTTCGCGGGAGCTTCCCATGCCGCCGAACGCGCTGGCGGCGTCCAGCCCGGATAAGGCCATGAAGAATTTCGCCAGCGCGAGCAGATACAGGAACAGCACGATGTTGCCGATCAACGCCATGCTGCGCGGAATGAAAATCACCGGCACGCAGAGCGACGCGGCAAGCATGACCGCCATGTTGATATGCGGCGTAATCCGCATGATGACGGAGGCGTTCGACGAATAGACCGTTTCTTTTTTCAGCAATTTGGCGAGGTTGTAATACGTTTGCAGCAACGGCGGCCCTTGCCGACGCTGGCAAAACGCTTTGATTTTCTTGATTAGGCTGATGAACAGCGGCGACACGGCAAGCACGAAGAGCGTGTTCAGCAGAAAAAATAACAGTTGCGACATCATAAAATCACCATGCCTCCCAGAATAATCAGCGCAAGGCTGGTCAGAAACAGGACGAGAATGTACACGTCAGGCTCGACGCTGCTCTGCATGCGCGCCAGCATCTCCGACATGCTTACGAACACGTTGGCTATCGGCTGATAGAGGTAATCTTCATGAAATTTGCTGGTGTGAATATTCGCAGAGCCGGTCTTAAAGATGGCGCGAAACCGGTCAAAATAGGTTTTCTGCGCCTCGGATTGCGTCCCATAGATCGTTTCGAAGGTCTTCAAAATCGGCTCGGAGAAGCCGGTCGCGGTGTATTCCATCCGGCTGGTCTGCTGAATCAGGCCGCAGCCCCATGTTTCCGAAACGCGGCTCGGCTGCGGCGCGTAATGCTGCAACGCCACTACGCCGCCAATCAGCATAATCGCCAGAATGACACTGACGAAGAGCATGTTCGGGATCGGCATCGGAGAGCCGAACCACGCGAACAACTGCGAAGAAAAGATGCCGAGAATCATGCAAAAGAGGGCGTTCAGCGCGGGGCCGACCACCATCCAGCGCTCGACTTCATGCGCATGGGCGGCCTCGTCGGAGCGCGGCAAGGCTAAAAACGCCATGCCGAACGCCCGCACGAAGCAGGCGGACGCGAGCGCGCTGGTCAGGGCGAAAATGCCCAAGCAGCTTAATAAAAAGACGTGCATGAACGGGTTGGTCAATTCTCCGGCGGACAAAAACGATTGGAACATCATCAATTCGCTGACAAAACCGTTGAACGGCGGCAGCGCGGCAATCGCAATCGAGCCGATCAGAAAAATGGCCGCCGTGCGCGGCATGAGCTTGATCAAGCCGCCCATGCGCTCCATGTTTCTCGTGCCGGTCGCGTGGGCGACTGACCCGGCGGTCATGAAGAGCAGGCTTTTGAATAGCGCGTGGTTGATGGCGTGGAACCATGTCGCGGCGAGGCTCAGCCGCGCAAGCGACGCGAGATGATGCTGCTCAAAAATGACCGACAGGCCGAGTCCGACGAACAGGATGCCGATATTTTCGATGCTGTGATACGCGAGCATCCGCTTGATGTCCACTTCTTTCAGCGCGTACATGCCGCCTAAAATCGCGGAAATCGTCCCGGCGGACAGCAGCAGCGCGCCCCACCATTCAGGGCGTTCGGTGGCGGCGAAGGTCACGCGCAGCAAGCCGTACACGGCGACTTTCAGCATCACGCCGGACATCAGCGCGGAAATATTCGACGGACTGGCGGGATGCGCATAGGGCAGCCATTTATGAAACGGAATGATGCCCGCTTTGATGGCGAAGCCGAAAAATGACGCCAGCAGAATCGCGGAGAGCGCCGCGCCGTGTATTTGGCCGAGCGCGGCGATGTCGAGCGAGCCGGTGGCGGTATACATCGCCACGAAAGCGAAGATGAGAAACACGGTACTTAACTGCGTCATGGCAAAATAAAATTGCCCCGCCTTTTTCGTCTCTTCCTGCGTGTGGTAATACATGACGAGGAAAAAGGACGACACCGACATCACTTCCCAAAAGAAGAGGAAGGTCAGCGTGTTCGCGGCGGCGACGACGAGCAGCATGGAGAGGATGAACAGGTTCATCAGCGCGACGTGGAGATTTCTTTTGATGGCGCTGTGTTCATGTTCGACGTAATTGAGGGAATAAATGACGACGCTCAAGGCGATGAGCGCAACGGTGAGCAAAAAAAACGCGGAAAGACGGTCAATCAGAAAGGTTAACCCCATCTGCGGCGCCCACTCGGCGACCGCGAAACTGATTCGGTCATTGCGGGCAATCATTCCGATTGACAACAGGGCGCATTCTCCTAACGCGAACGCGCTGAGCAGCAGTGATGCCTGCCTAAACGAGCGGCGTTCGCTCGTAAAGGCCAACAGGGGCAAGACCACTGCGAGAGTGAGGACAAAAAGTCCGCTAATCCACCAGCCTGCATTCGATGACATAAAGAACGGTGGCGCAGCCATCTCGCCCGCAATATCGACGGCATCGAGATGACGCGCGATGACTCCCTGACACGATGTTCAATCACTTCGGGAAATACCAGACAAACGACATTTGGCAGCTACGTTGCGATTGGCGCGGCTTGTCAATAAAAAAGTGCTATTTTTTCGCCGCAGCGACGCGGAGAAGGCGCGGAAACGCTCTTCCCCTTGCTTCTCAATCACCTAAACGTTCGCGGATTTTAATGAATTCATCCACGTTATCGAGCAGCAGATTGACGATATGCGGATCGAAATGCGTTCCCCGATCTTTCTTTAAATTCTCCAGAATTTGCTCGATGCTCCACGCCTCTTTATAGACGCGCTTGCAGCTTAACGCATCGAACACATCTGCCACTTTGACGATGCGCGATAGCACGTTGATTTGCTCGCCCGCGACGCCGTGCGGATAGCCGCGCCCGTCCCAGCGCTCATGATGTTCCAGCGCGATTCTCGCGGCAAGCTGCAAGATTTTTTGTTTCGAGCCTTTTAAAATATCGTACCCGATTAACGTGTGCGTTTTGATTCGCTCAAATTCCTCGTCCGTCAATTTGCCCGGTTTGTTTAAAATGGCGTCCGGGATGCCGATTTTGCCGACATCGTGCATCGGCGAGGCGATGCGCAGCAATTCGGCCGTATCCTCATCAAAGCCATATTTCCGCGCCAACAGATAGCAATATTCCCCCACCCGCTTCACGTGATTGCCCGTCTCTTCGGAGCGCGTTTCCACCACTTCGCCGAGCGTGAAAATCACCTCGCGCTGCGTTTCTTCGATTTCCTCCGTCAGCGCAAGATTTTCAAACGCGACGGCCAAATTCGTGGCAAAAATTTTGATGAATTTCATCTGCGTGTCGGTAAGCGTGTAGTCGCTTTGCAGGCAAAGCAGATATTGCGTCTGGTTTTTCGTGCAGAAATACCCGATATATGTTTGGTCGGAAAAAAAGTGATTGCGCTGTTGCAAGGCCGCCGCCAAAAGCGGTTGCAGCGTCGGCGGCAGCGCGGGAGATTCCTGAAAATTGTACGTGGAAAAATAGCCGATTCCCGTCAGCCAGTGATAGGCATTATCCTCGTATTTGACGGCAAACCCGGACGCTTGGACGGCCACGTCGTCCTCGTTCAAATCGAGCAGGGCGGCGAGATGAAATAACGCGCCGGTCACGAATTGCTTCAAGGTGCGCAATTCGAACAGGCGGGCGGAGACGGAAATGATATGCTCCAGCCCTTTGCGATGCCGCTCGATGGTGCGCAGATCACGATAGGCGCGGAGGGACGACACGACCGTCGTAAAGAGCTTCTGCGCGGTCAGTTCGGTCTTTTCTTTGTAATCGTTAATGTCATACAGCATCGTGACTTGCCGTTCGGGGGCTTGCCCCGGCTGCCCCGTGCGCATGATAATGCGGACGAACCGGTTTTTCAGGTCTTCTCGGACGTATTTCGCCACCTCAAGGCCGCTCGTTTCCCGTTCCATGACGACATCCAGCAGCAGCAGCGCGGTATCGGGATGGTCGCGCAGCATCGTGCGCGTGTCTTGGCCGGAATACGCGCCTAAAATCTGCAAGCCGCGCTCCTCGAAAGAAAATCCTTCCAACACCATGCGCGTCACGGTATGGACTTCTTCTTCGTCATCGGCAATAATGACTTTCCAAGGCTTTTTGCTGGGAAGATTGCCTGCTGATGTTTCTGCCGCGAACAGCAGGTCGTCGTCATGCATCATGATCTCCTCCCCCTACAACGAGGTCAGGCGTTGCGCCGCCTCTTCGAAACCGACATCGGTGTTTTCCGGCTTGCCGCGTTCCCATTCTTCAAGAAATTCGTCAAAATGCGTCAAGAAAATTTGCGTCAAAACTGGGTCAAATTCTTTGCCGGATTGCGCGGCGACGCGCGTTTTTAACTGGTCGAGCGCCTCGCGCGTCGGCGAACCCATTTGGCGCATGTTCTGATCAAACGCATCCGCGAGCCGCAAAATTCTGGCGAAACTATGAATCTGCTCGCCGCGCAAACCGTTCGGATAGCCGCCGCCGTCCCAATGCTCATGATGCTCTAAGGCCAACTGCGCCGCGAGTTTGAGAATCGTCTGCTTGACGCCTTTCAGGATTTTATAGCCGAGCAGCGGATGCCGTTTGAACGCTTCCCATTCGCTGTCGGTCAAATTCGGGTATTTTTGCAAAATCAGATCGGAAATGCCAATCGTACCGACATCATGGAGCGGCACGGCCAACCGGAGCATGTCGGCGGTGACGTCATCCAGCCCGGCGGCGAGGGCTAAACGGTGCGCGAAGGCGCAGAGCTGCATGAGATGCCCTTCGGTATGGCTGAGACGCCGCCCAACAATCTTGCCGACCGTCAAGATGACCTCGCGCTGCGTCTCGATGATGTCTTGATGTAGCTCGATATTTTCAAACGCGACCGTCGCGTTCACTTCCAGAATTTTCAGCAGTTCATGCTCGATGTCGCTCAACGCGGCGGGCGTCTGGAGATAAATGAGATGCTCCTCGCCGCTTTTCGTCGAAAAATAGCCGAGATACTCGTCGCCGAGATACGCGCTCTGCTTCTGCGCGGCGGCCTGCATGAGATGCTGCCAAATCTCCGGCGCAATCGTCTCCGTCGCCGGGCGTCCCTCCATGTCCATGAAGCCGCCGATTCCGGCCTGAATTTTCCCCCCGTCCGCCTGCCGGTTGATAACCAAGCCGGAGCGCTGGCGCGGCGAGTGATGATCTTCATCCTGCAACAAGCCGGAAAGCTGCGTCAGCAGGGCGTGGCTGAATTGCGCCATGCTCTGCTGCGAAAACAGGCTCGCCGACATGCTGGCGATATGCTCCAGCCCTCGGCGGCTGCGCTCAATCATGCGCAAGTCCCGATACGCCCGCAGCAGGCCGATGAGCGTGGTAAGAAGTTTTTGCGCGGTCAGTTCGGTTTTCCCTTTATAGTCGTTGATGTCATATTCCATCGTGACCTGATGTTCCGGCGCCTGCCCCGGCTGCCCCGTCCGCAGAATAATCCGCACCAGCCGGTTTTGCAAGACGTTGCGGATATGCTTCACCACGTCGAGGCCGGTGGTGTCTTCTTCCATCACGACATCCAAAATCAGCACCGCCGTGTCAGGATGCTCTTGCATCATCGCAATCGTCTGACGCCCGGAAAACGCGCTCAATAATTTCAGCCCCTTGCCTTCAAACGAGAAGCCTTCCAGCACCATCTGCGTGACAGCATGCACTTCCTCTTCATCGTCGGCAATCAGGATTTTCCACGCATCTCTATTTTCGACGAATGCGCTTTCGGTTTCATCGGCAAAGAGTAATTCGTCATCCTTGTTCACGGCCATCTCTCCTCGCGTCATTATCATTCATTCTGTTGCGTGATGACAGATATGCAGATTCTTCTCAGCGCGACTTGTGGATTTGTCAATATATTTTCGCGTAAACCGTCCGGTTTCTGCTGTGAAATTTCCCCGATAATTTCTCAAGATAGTTCTTGACGCTATTCCCCCGTTTTCGTAATGTCTGCATGAAACGATCCGGGTTCATTGGTAGAAGCGTTCACAAAAAAATTTGACGAAAAGGAGCAGAGCATGGCAGGAAGATCATTGAATAAAGTGCAGATTATCGGTCATCTCGGCGCAGATCCAGAATTGCGGTACACGACGAACGGGCAAGCTGTCGCCACATTTAACGTGGCAACGACGGATTCATGGACGGATGCGCAAGGGCAGGCGCAAGAGCGCACGGAATGGCATCGCGTCGTCGCGTGGCGAAAATTGGGGGAAATCGCCGGGGAATATTTATCAAAAGGGAAGCAAGTTTATATTGAAGGGCAATTGCAAACGCGGTCGTGGGATGATCAAAACGGCGTGAAACGCTATACGACTGAAATCAATGCCCGCGAAATGATTATGCTCGGCGGCAAGGGTGATTCGGCAGGCAGCCGCCCGCCGCATCCGGCAGACACCTACGCGCCGCAGGCATCGTCTCCTGCCGCCGCCCCCACGCATACCGGCAAAGTCTCGGAAAGCCCCGCCATGCCGCCGATTCAGGAGATGCCGCCGGACGACATCCCGTTTTAACTGCTGCAAGAAACGTTGTCAGACACCTCTCAGGTGTCTGACAACTGCGGCTATCGAATCTCAACTTTGCCATCAGCCGTTACCGTCACGGTCGTCGGCTGGTCTTTGACCGTGATCTCGAACGCCGCGAGGGTGGACGGCGCATCCGGTCGCAGCGTGTACGCGCCCGCTTCAATCGTGAGCGTCTGGCTGCCGCAGAAATTCATGGCGTCGCGGCCTTGCCGAAGCAGCGTCCAGCACGAGCCGTCATGCCAAATCACCTCAAAGCGGCTGCCTTTTTGCGCCGTCGTCGTCTTGTTCTCCTCAATCGTCACGGTAAACGGCGCGAAGACGGCGTATCCATTGGGCTTGACCACGTATTCGCCCGGCTCTAACGCCTGCGCAAACGCCCCGCACGATTCTGCGACTTTCTCGCTGCCGCGAGAAATATCCCAGCATTCGCCGCCCGCCCATTTGAAATTGAAAATGCCGCCCTTCATGATCGTGGTGGTCTGATTGGCCTGCACTTTCGCCTCAAATGGCTTGAAGACCGGGAAACGGTCGGGTTGAATTGTGTACGTCCCAACTCCCAGCGCTTGCTTGGCCGTTCCGCAGAAATTCATGATGCTCTGCTTGCCGCGATAAATCGTCCAGCAGTCATTGCCCGGCCACGTAAATTCCAACACGCCCCCTTGTTGCACGGTCGTGGTTTGCCCCACGTTGATCGTCACGTCAAACGGCTCGAACAACGGCTGATTGTACGGTTTAATCGTGTACGTGCCGATTTCCAGCGATTGCTTCACCGAGCCGCACGGACTGGCAATTTCTTTTGTCCCCTTGAAAATTTTCCAGCAGTCATACGTCGGCCATTGAAAATCAAGCAAACCGCTGCGCTCAACTTCCGTTGTTTCATCGGATTTCACCGTGACATTGAACGGCTCAAACGCCCCGGCAAAGGACGGTTTGACGGTGTATTCGCCAACTTCCAGCAATTGCTCCGCCGTCCCGCACAGCGTCGTCACTTCGTCCTTGCCGCGAAAGATCGTCCAGCAATCGCTGCCCGGCCAAATGACCTTCAACGCGCCGCTTTTCTTTTCAACAGTGGTCGTTTTGTCGGCCTCGATGGTCACGTCAAATTCTTGAAACAAAGGAACGCCGGAAGAAACGACGGTGTAGTCGCCGGGCGGCAATTCCGTCGAATCCTCGCCGCACGCCCAATCCACCTCTTTTTCATCCTCATCATACACGCTCCAGCATTCATCTCCCCCCCAATTGAAGGCCAATTCCCCCACGTCTTCTTCAGATTCTTCGTCTTCTTCCTCATCTGCCGCATGTTCTTTACCTGCGGCTTGGCTGCCGCTTTGCTCACGCTCAAGCTGCTTGAGTTTGAGCCGGGCGACTTTCGCAAATTTCCCGTTCGGGAAGGCATCTAAAAAATCCCGCACATCCGAAACGTCTTTTGAGTCTTTCGTTAACGCCCACATTTCCGCTTCCGGGTCGGAAGACGCGGCGGCGTCTGTTGTGGCTGGCGGCGGAGTCGTCTTGCCGATGGTGACGGTCGCGGAAATTTCGATTTTGAACACGAAATCCCCTTTATCGAGCATCGGATGCCGGATCTTGCCGTATTGCGGGTGCTGCGAGCCTTGCGAGTAATTCACGACTTTATCCTGCAAGAATTCTCCTAACTCCGTGCCGGTGATGTAGCCGTCTTGATTCAAATCCGCCTCGCCTTTCAGCGCGGCGACGAATTGCTGTCGGAAAATGCTTTCGTCCGGGACTTGCTCTTCCGCGCTGCCGGACGTGAGAAATTGGCGCACCGGCTTCGCGGTCTTGAACGAAATGTTCTCCGGGACCGCCCGCGACAAGGAAAAAAGCGAGCCGGAAAAGCAGCTATCGAACAAGAAAAGCGCGTGTTTGGCTTGAATCCGTTTCGCATACACTTCCATCATCTGCATGTCTAACGCCTTGGCGATGAATCCGGCTTCGTCCTCGTTTGGGTTGGGCGCGTCCACCGGCACGATATAGCCCATTTCGCCGCCGTAAGCCAATTTCAGCGTATGCCCATGCCCGGCGAAATAAAAAAGCAGGCGGTTTTCCGGCGCTTGCCCGTATTTCCCGATAAAATCGGTGAACGCCTGCTGCAATTGCTGATGGTCGGGATTTTCTATCATCGTCACCTCAAAGCCCTGTGTTTCAAGCGCGGCGTTCACCGCCTCGATGTCGGCTTTCACGCCGGGCAGACTCGGCCATCCCGCCGTGTACGCGCTCGCGCCGATGACCAGCGCGTAGCTCCCTTGATACAAAACGATTTCTTCGCCGGTGTCCGGCGTCTGAATGTTCAAGCCGCGCATTTGCCCGAACATCGGAAGCGCAAGCGCAACCGTCATGATGCCGATGCACAAAGCCGCGATAATCTTTTTCATGCGTTGACCTCCAAAATGCAAAAATGACAATGAGTAATGTGCGCTTATTCCGTCACGATAAATTGCGAGGCGGCGGCATGCAAAATCGTCGTCGCCTCATTCAATTGCTCAATCGCCGAAAACGTTTCGTGCAGGGCGGAGCGCGTTTCTTCCATTTCTTCGCCGAGATGCCGCACGGCGACATTGATATTTTGCGCTTGCTCCGCTTGATATTGCATCGAAACGCTCACGTCGTCAAACTGCGGCGAAACCGACTGAATCTGCCGGATAATCTGCGCGAACTGCTGACTGATATGCTCGACATCGTCTGCGCTGCGCCGGACAGTTCCGATGAACTCATCCATCTCAGTCACGCCGGACGCGACGGCATGCTGCATCTCGCGCACCATGTCGCCGATGTCCAGCGTCGCCAAGGCGGTCTGATCCGCTAACCGGCGGATTTCACGCGCCACGACGGTAAAGCCGCGCCCGTATTCGCCCGCTTTTTCGGCCTCAATCGCGGCATTCAGCGACAGCAGGTTCGTCTGATCCGCGACTTTCGCAATCGTCGTGACAATCGCGGTAATGTTCTCCGCCTTCTCGTTGATCGCCTGCAATTTCGCGGAAATCGCTTTCGAGGCGGATTCCAGCACGCGCATGGCGTCATCCATGCGATGCAGATCGTCTTGGCCGCTGCTGGCAAACCGCGCAGTTTCCTGCGACATGCCGGCCACGCGCTGCATCGTCTCCACTAAATTCGCCGTCACGTCGGAAATCTCGCGCACGGATTCGCCCACCTGTTTCGTGGAAGCCACTTGCGTCGTAATCAGCGCGTCATGTTCGCGGGCGGTCGCCGACAGTTCCGTCGCCGACGAGCTCGCTTGAATCGCGGAACGCTGAATCTGCTCGATAAACGTCCTGAGCGAGACCACCATCTGATTGATGGCGCGCAGCATCAGCCCCATTTCATCCTCGCGCGTTACCTCAAGCGTGCGCGAAAGATTGCCGCTGGACACTTGCTGCGTGTAATTCACGACTTCGCGCACGGAATCGCTGATGTTGCGGCTGATCCAAACGGACGCGCCGCAGGCCGCCGCCAAGCTCACGACCGTCACAATCGTCACGATGATGACCGTGCGGGCATAATGCTCTTTGATTTCCTTGCGGAGATTGTCGGCCATCGTCAAATATTCGTTGGTCGGCGTCGTTGCGCCAATCGAATAGGCGAGTTCGCCAACCGCAAACGGCCTGAAAACAGTGAATTTCTCTACGCCGTCTAACAGATATTGGCCTTCTCCGGCTTCGCCTTTCAGCATCTTTTCTTCCGCTAATTTCGCCAACGCGCCATTTTTTGCGTCCGTCAACGCATATTGATCTTCGAACGTGTAGCGGGGGTGGCTGACGAGAATCCCGCGTTCATTGGCGATAAAAGCGTAGCCGGTTCTGCCGTAGCTGCTGCGTTTCAGGAGTTCCCACGCCAATTGCCAATTCAAATTTACCACGATAATTCCCTGAAATTCGCCATCGAACAAGATCGGCGCGACAAATCGCATTTCAGGCCGCCCCGTATTGATCGCTTTTTCCACGCCCACCGTCAGCGTGTCGCCCAGTTTCAGTAAGCGGCTGCGCGTAAACCAGTCGGCGTCGGTTCTTGAGCCTAATTGCGGCGCGAAATCGCCGTCTTTCAGCACAAACTGTTCCATGCCGGCGGCATCTATGTAGCGAATTTGGTTGAAAAGCGGGCGTTGCTCCTCGCCAAGCGTCACAGTGGTTGTGTGATAAATCGAACGCATTTCCTGCCGCACGGCGTCAATCGCCAACTGCATCGCCTCGCGTTCGGCCTCGTCCGCGTGATAGCTTAGGCAGAGAATCCAATTCCAGAGGGGAAAGCGGCGGTACGCGACCGTGACGCGACGCGCGTTCTGCGCGTATTCAATGAAATTGGTCTGCGCCAAGTTTTCCCGTTCGAGCAGGCGATTGAAGGCGGAAATGCCGGTTTCGAGAATCAGATTTTTTCCGACGAGAGCGGCATCATGATGAATGCGCACGCTACCGGTGTCGTCAATCACGAACGCTTCGCCGCGCTGCCCGATCTTGGTGGAGAGGACGAGGCTTTTCAGCAACTCACTTTCCTGTGGAATGGCGAGAAAGATTGCGCCGAGCATCTGCCCGGCCGCGTCGGAAATCGGCGCGTAGGCGGTGAGATGCCAGATGTTTTTCAGATATTCGCGCCCAAAATAGGTTTCCCCTTTCAGCAGCGCGGCGATGGCGGGATCATGCGTGTTATCCGAATGTTTTTCGGGAAGAAACGCGCCAATCTGGCGGCGGCCGTCATTGGTTTGAATATTGCTGGCAATCCGCAGCAAATCGCCCGCCTCGTTCATGCGCTGAAAAATCACGCATTTCACGTTGAGCGCGCGCTGGAGGTCATCCACAATTGGGACAGGCTGGCTCGCCGCATCCTGCCGCTCAAGCGGCGTCGCGCCGAACATCAGCGTCGGCAGCGTGACCGCGCTTTTTGCGCGGGTCATCTGGTTCGTGGCTTCCCATGTCACGGGCGCAAGCGGATTGGCCGACGGCGCGCCGTAGCGGGCGGTCATGACGTATTCCGCGACGCGCAGGCTGCTTTCGATTTTTTCGCGCAGATAGTTATTCTGGACATCGCAGAGTTCCAGCAGCCGTTCGAGTGTCCTGGAGGCCTCGCTTTTCATCGCCTCTTGCGCTTGGCGGGACGCTGAAAAATACCACATCATGTTCGCGGACGCGGCAAGGCGTTTGGCGGTATATTGAGAGGTGTTGAGAATCCCTTGAATTTTCTGCAAATCCGCGCCCAGCCCGATGCGCATTTTCTCGATGCCTTCCGACGAAAGCGCGTTATACGAATCCGTAATCGCCGTGCGCGAGAACGAGGTGAATTCTCGCAAACTGAATCCGGCAATCAACAGCCCCGTCAGCGCGGTCAAGCCCACCGCGCTCAGCAGCAATTTGCGCCTAATTGTCCATCGTTTCAGCATAGACCCTCTCAAGAATGGCGTTGCCCCATGCAAAAAATACAGACCTGACGCGGAATCTTCTTGAACGCAGAGGCGCGGAAAACGGCTGTTCCCCGCGCGCTCTGCGTCTCTGCGGTCAATTTATTTGCGCGCGCCGGCTCTCATGCTTCTCGGCGTGAACGGCAGCGGCTGGCGATGAAAAATCACCGAAATTTTGCACATCCGCCGCCGCGGATCCTTGCGGAGATACGGCGGCGAAACGTTCCCTTCCACCGGAAATGCCTCGCCTTTGCCGAGAATCTCGGCTTCGAGCCGCACCGCTGCGTCGCCGCGCAGCGCCTCTTCCAAAATGGAACGGGCGTAATCGTTAATGGTTTTGGCGCGAAATTCCGACAGCCGCCGGTTCAGAAATTCCAGCCGCTCCAATTCTTTGGCCGGAATCGTGTCCGGCGGCACGTTCGCGGTCAATTCTTTAATCAGCGCGGCGCTTTTGACCGGCACTTGATCCGTGTAGCCGACCGTTTTGATTTTGATAATCAACGGCTGCCCCGGATATTGCAGCGGATACCGTTCCCGAATCGCCAGCAGCCGCTCGATGAAGCCGCGAATCGCCGCTTTGCCTTCTTCGGTGAAGTCGGCCAATTCGTATTTCCCGGACGCGAACGAAATGTCGCTGCTCAAAATCTGCCGAATCATCTGCTCGACTTGCAGCAGGATTTCCGCGTCGTTCAGGATGTGCTGCGTTTCAATCAAATGCACCACGTCAACCCGCAGCGCGTCGCGCTTTAAGCCGTCCGCGTAGGCGATGATGTCGCGCACTTGCGCCACGAAATCACCTAATGCGCTGTCCGTGTCCTTCTGCGCGGCTTCTTGCAGGTCAACGCTGAGCTTGCGGGCGCGTTCGTCGAAATTTTCAAGATAATAGCGCGCCAGCATGCGCTGCGATGCCTCGAAACTGCGCTGACTCAGCGCGTTTGCGCCGTCTGTCGTCGCGCCGCATTCCTCTAACGGGCGCGGCAATGCGCCCGCAATGTCGGCCATCACGCATTGACGCAGATACCGAAGCGGCATTTTCACCGGAAAGACTTCGATGTCCGGGAATTGGCGATGCGCCAACACGAAGGCGTTATGGGCTTCCGCGTAATCTGCGGTATTCTGCTGCCCCAATTCCCAAAGCAAATCAAGATTGTCATACGCCCGTTCCAATTGCTGACGGGCGATTTCCGCCGCCTGCCGCTGGGACATTTCCCCAGCCTGTTGAGCGTCTTGCGCGGCGGCGTTCGCGCAGCAGGCGGCCAGCATGAAAAGCATGATGACATGCATGCGTATTTGTCGCATATTCTTTCCTTCGATTGGTGACGCGAAACACCCTCATTTCGCGGGGAAACAGGGGTGTTCTGATTATTGGTTGGATGTCCGATATTGGATGCTCAGCGTGACCTCGCAAACGCGCCGGTCTTCATCAGCAATCGGCGCAGCCACGAGGCTTGGCATTTCTTCGCCTTTGCCGAGAATTTCCGAAATCATCTGCGCCTGCCGTCCGTTTTGCAGCCGCTTCTGCAAGAGTTGCTTCAAATGTTCGTTGATAATCAGCGCGCGCAGGCGGGAAAAGCTTGCGTTCAGGGCTTTCCGGCGCTCAACGGCTTCAGTCGGAAACGTCTCGCCTGCGTCTTCAAATTTTTTAATGAGTTCCTTGACGAACGGCGACTCCTCTTTCAGGCGGATTTCATCGGTGTAGCCGACGGTTTTAATGGTGATGACCAACGGCGACGCTTGCGTCTCTTTTTGCGCAATCAACGCGGCAAAATCATTCACAAACTGCTCCAGCGCGTCCCGTTCGCTTTGCTCTAACATAGACAGCGAGTAGCGGCCTAACGGATAATGCACGACCAGCGTATTTTCAGCCTGCGGCACGAGTTCTCCAGTCAAGCCGAACGTTTCATCAAGCGCGGCGAGAATCCGGCGCTCATAATTGTCGGAAGGCTGTTCTTCGGCGTTTGCCACGATTTGCGAGGCTTTTTCCGGCGACATCAGCGAAACGGACGTTTCGCCGGTGCGCGTCAGGTAATGAAACAAAATTTTCTCGCAGATTTTATCGCTTTTTTCGATGGCATCGGCGGCGGCTCTCGCGTCGGGAACGGCGGAATCAAGCGACGAGAAGGCAAATTCGCCCGTTTGCTCATTCAAGGTCAGCAGAAATTCGCTGAATTGCATGGTCGGCGGCACGGCAACGTCAGGATAGCGTTTGCGCGCCTCAAGAAAGCCGTTATGCGCCGTGACGTAGGTTGCGGAACGCCGGTACGCCTCAATGGTTTCGTTGTTCACGCTCCAGATGATTTCAAGATTGCTTGCGACTTGTTTCAATACCTCCGTCGCTACCGTATTATTGAGCTTTTCGGAATGCTCCGCCGTTTTTTGCGAAAGCGGGTAGGCGTCTTTGACGATGCGCTCTTTTTCTTCCTTTTTCAGCCGCACTCGCTGCGGAATGTTCCCTTGATACGCGGTGAGCGATGAGGGAATCAGGCGTTGCAGTTCCGTCAATTGCGCGGCGAGCGGGGTAAATTCCTCCGCGTTTGTCTGTTCCGCCTCTAACGTGCGGAGCGCGGCGCAATATGTTTCAGTCTGCTTGGCGTTGTCGAGCGTTTCCTGAATCACGTCCTGTTCCAGTCCGGTTAATTTAATCGTGCTGCACCCAGTGTTCAGCAGCATGGCGCACCCGATCCACGCTGCATATCGCAATATGCGCTTCTTCATACAATTCTCCCGTGAATGTGAACCGGCCAACCGCGAAGTTTTTGAAGAAACTTCGCGG
>CAZCGG010000051.1:0-1367 GCA_964498135.1 uncultured Candidatus Moduliflexus sp. | reverse complement strand
AACTGTAAAAATTACGGGCGGCAGCGCCGCTCAATCATCAGGCGCGCTTGCTCGAACGCTCCCAACGCATCCGCCAAAGACGGCATTTCTGAGGCGAGTTCCGCCGCCTCGTCCGGCGTCAGGCATTGCCCGGCTTGCAATTGCGGCAGCAGCGGCTTCATAGTTTGCAGATCGCCTAACGCGGCGCTCAGCGTCGTCAACGTGTCGCGGCACGCGCGTTCATAGCTTTTCACATCCGGCTTGATGTTCTCAAGCAGCAGGTTTACGTGCTGCTCGATGTCTTCGCACGAAAGCGAGGCGTAACACTGCGCGCTCATGGCGGCGCGCTCCTGCGTGTAAAGCCGCAATTCCTCGTCAAGACGGGCAATGCGCTCCCGCATCTGCGCGATGGTTTCCGCCGAAAGGCATGCGCCGGATGCCGTTTGATACGCCAAAAACGGCTGAAGCTCTTGCAGCGACGCGATGAGGTTGGTTAAGGCGGTCACGCGCTGCGAACATTGCGCCGGATCGCCGCTCTTTTTCAGCGATTGGTAGCGCTCTTTTTCCTGATCAACCTGCTCGACAAGGCGCAGCAATTCCTGTTCAACGTCGCGGCAAGAACCCGCAAGAATCGGGCGGCATTGAGTTTTGACCGACTCCAATTCTTCGGCGCGGACGGCGATCATTCGCTCTAACATGGAGAGCCGGGAATCCAACGCGCCGCGAGCGTTTGGCTGAAAACACGCGCTGGATGCGCGTTGATACGCCAGCAGTTCGTGAATGCGCGTCGTTCCGTCAAGCAGGTTCGCCAGCATCGTCACTTTCTGCTCGCAGGCGGCCTGCGCGCGGAGATCGGCGCTCTGCTGATACGCGAGCCGTTGTTCCTTGAAATCATTGAATGCTGGTGTAAACTCGCGTTTCAACTCCTCGCACGACAGCGGCTGCGGCGTGGCGGTCGGCTTAGGCGTGGGCGTCGGCGGCGCAGACATCACCTGTCTTTCAAGGGCGTCGCGGGTCTTTTTCAGCCGCCGGTCTCCCAGCGTATTGATGGCGTATTCCGCGACGCTTTGGTATAATTTAAAGAATTGCCGCGCTTTTTTGAGCCGCCCGTGTTTATATTCGTTTTCCGTCAGCCATTGATATTTTCGCAAAATCTCCGCGATTCCGGCGCGCGCCTGCTCATTCGCCGGATCGAGCGTCAAAACCGCCTGATATTGCTCGAACGCATTGCGGCCTTTCGGGGTCAGATAGCGTTTTTTCTTCAAATGCCATTCGGCGTCGGCGAGCCGTCGCTCGATTTCTTGCGTCGTTTTTGAAACAGGCGCGGCGGTTGGCTCAGGCGTCGCGGTATCCGCAGGGACAGGCGTGTCGGTCGGCGTCGGCTCAGG
>CAZCGG010000050.1:7787-22016 GCA_964498135.1 uncultured Candidatus Moduliflexus sp. | reverse complement strand
CCGGATTGACGAACCGGACGATATGATCGCGGCCAACGACGAGAATCGCATCCACGTCGTATTCAATGACTTTCCGAAAACGCTCTTGGCTTTCGCGCAGGGCGTCATCCGCCGTTTTGCGGAGGGTAATATCTTCTTTAATCGCCACGAAATTCGTCATGTTCCCGGCCGCGTCATGCACCGGCGCAATAATCGCGTGTTCCCAATACAATGCGCCGTCTTTGCGTTTATTGCAGAACTCCCCGCACCAACTGCGGCCAGACAGAATCGTCGCCCACAGTTCCCGATACAGCGCGTCGGGCTGCCGGCCGGATTTCAGGATGCGCGGCGTCCTGCCGATCATTTCGTCGTGCGTGTAGCCGGTCATTTCGGCATAGCGGGCGTTCACGTATTCGATCCGGCCTTGCAAATCGGTTAAAATCACCCCGTCCGGGCTTTGCTCGACCGCTTGCGAGAGTTTCAGGAGTTCCATGCTTTGCAAATCCGCGATTCTCTGAGCGTGGCGAGCAATTAAAAACAGCAGGACGTACAAGACGGACAACGCGCTGATCATTGATGCCAACATGATGCGCTGGCTCTCGATAAATCGGGCAAAGACGGCCGCGACGATCACGCAGGCGATCAGGCTGGAGAGAGAAAAATAACGCAGCAGATTGAAACGAGGCCGGAAATATTTTGAATTCATGGCAAATAACGCCGTTTACAAGTCTGATAAAAAGACCTGACAGGTTTGCAAACCGATCAGGTCTGCGTTCAATGCTCGCCTGAATATGTCGGGAGATGCGTCCGCATTTGCGCCCATTCCAGCCGAAACCAAGGCGTGTACTGCTCAGGATGGCGCGCCAGCGCATGATCAAGCTGCGCCGCCGTCATGAATTTCCACTCCGCGATTTCCGCCGGATTCGACTGAATCGGCTGACCGTCGAGGCGGCCGGCATACACCGAACACAACTCATGTTCCGCGCCAACGTCGCGGAAGGCGGCGTGATAGCAAAACCGGAACGCGAACGCCACCGGCGCGTTGACGCCCAATTCTTCCTTCACGCGCCGCGCCACCGCGTCTTCATACCGTTCTCCTCGGCGCGGATGGCTGCACACGCTATTCGACCAGTGCATCGGCCAAAGCGGTTTCTCCGCGCTGCGTTGCTGCACTAAGAGTTCATGGCGATCATTGAACAGCAGCACCGAAAATGCGCGATGCAGCCGCCCGTTCGCCCGATGGCAGGCCGCTTTGGTGTCATATCCAAGAATCTCGTCTTGCTCGTTGACTAAAATCAACTCATCTTCAGAGGTCATATTGTTTAAGGAAAACTGTCAGACACCTTTTTAAAAGTTGCGTGTGTTCCTCAGAAGACAAACAACACGGTAGCCCCGCCCCTACGTGGCGGGACATTGGCGCACCTTCCCGCCACGTAGGGGCGGGGCTACCGCGTTGTTCATGATCTTTTAAAACAGTCTCTGACAGCTTTGCAGCATTGAACAAGGATCGAGACGTTTGAAGTCTTGAAGACTTCAAATGTCTGTGGTTAAGGCTGAAACGGCTCAAGCGCGAGCGCAAGCATGTCATACAGCAGGCCGCTCCACCGGATCTCCGGCAATTGCGGGCGCGTCGGATCCGTTCTGAAATCCCACGGCGCGATAAGAATCCGCGCGTTCGCCATGCCGACGTCATGCGTCAAGACAAACAGATCTTCAATCGCCGGATCGCCGACCGGAATGCAGCCAATCGTCAGGTTTTTGCCATGCACGTAAATATCTCCGCCGAGCCGCGCGCGTCCGTCGGCTTCGGCCATTGCGCGGTCAAAGTCGTTCGGGTAGCTCACTTTCAGCGACAAATGATAGCTGCTGTTCGGATTCATCGCCGCGACGCTGTACGCGCCTTCGGGAATTTGGCCGTCGCCTTCGCGCAATTTCGGCCCGGCGACGCCGCTGTTCGCCGTAAACGGGTACGCGGTCACGTAGCGCCAGCGCGCATCCCGCTTGCCCCAGACCTCGACGCGCTGCTCGCGCTTGAAGATCAAGAGGGCGATTGCGGGCGGAAATGCGGGAAATCCGGCTTGCGCGAATTTCGGCAGCAGCCGTTGCCGCGCCTCCGCGCCATATTGCGCCGCCGCGTCCGCGCATGTCCGCCGCCGCGCCGTGCGCCGAAACGCCCGAAATGCAGGCCAATCAGAGAAAATTCCCGCCATGATGACCGCGCCAATCAGCGCGATTCCCGCCACGCTCCACGTCGGTTTCATGCGAGATATTTATTCCGCATGTTGCGATTTTACGCAAGTTTTTCGTTCTTGTTTTGAAAAAATAGTGGCAGGCATTCTTGATGAACTCACGTTACGCCATTCGTAGCTTTTTAACGCCGTCGGCGTTAAAAAGCTATGAACGGCGTCATGTAAATAATACCAATTGTGGTAAAATAGATCATCTTCGCCATCACGTAGGGGCGTTCAATTGAACGCCCCTACGTGATGGCGAAGATGATCGTTTCAAAGGCAATTGGTATAATAAGCGTAGTCAATCTTTGAGGTGATATTTTTGAATGCGGTATTGCAGCGTTTTGTAGCTGAGGCCGAGCAGCTCAGAGGCTTTTTTGATGCTCCAATTCGTCTTTTTCAGGGCGGCTTCGATAAGATCGCGCTCAAGCTGCTCCAGCGAAATCCCTTCGTCGGGAATGGCGAATTCCATCGGATTGATGGGCGTTTGCGGCTGCGCGGGCGTTTGCAGCTTTTCCGGCAGGCTCTCCACGTCAATCACGTCGCCATCCGCGAGAATCACGCTCCGCTCAATCACCGATTCCAATTCGCGCACGTTGCCTTCCCAGCGATAGTCCAAAAACCGCTTCATGGCGTTCGAGGTGATGCGCTTGACCTGCTTGCCGTGTCGGGTGTTGTATTTTTCCAAAAAATGCGCGGCGAGCGACGGAATATCTTCTTTTTTGGCGCGGAGCGGCGGAAGAAAAATCGGCACGACGTTCAAGCGATAATATAAATCCTGCCGGAAGCGGCCTTCTTTGACCTCTTCTTCGAGGTTTTTGTTCGTGGCGGCCAGCACGCGCACGTTGGCTTTCAGCGTTTTCGTGCCGCCGACGCGCTGAAATTCCCCTTCTTGCAGGACACGCAGCAATTTGGCCTGCAACATGACATCGAGATCGCCGATTTCATCGAGAAACAGCGTCCCGTTGTCGGCTTCCTCGAACAGCCCCTTTTTCTGGGCGATTGCGCCGGTAAACGCCCCTCGTTCATAGCCGAACATTTCGCTTTCCAAAAGCGAATCAGGGATCGCGGCGCAATTCACCGCCAAAAAACGCTGGTCGCGCCGCTTGCTGTGCGAATGCAGGGCGCGGGCGACAAGCTCCTTGCCCGTGCCGCTTTCGCCGTAAATCATCACCGTTGACTGGCTTGGCGCGATTTTCTCAATCATCTTGAACACCTCTTGCATTTGAGGCGAATGGCCGATGATGTTGTGAAATTCGTATCGCTCCTGCAATTGGCTGCGCAGCGCGCGATTTTCGTCGGCAAGCCGTTTGCGGCTCAGCGCCCGCTCGACCACCAGCGTCAATTGCCCCTTGTCAAGCGGCTTGGCAAGATAATCATACGCCCCTTTTTTCACCGCGTCAACGGCGGATTCGAACGAGCCGTAGGCCGTAATCATGACGACGACGATTTCCGGGTCGAACGCTTTGGCGTGTTGCAGCAATTCGACGCCATCCATGCCCGGCATCCGCAAATCGCTCAACATCACGTCAACCGGCGTGGTTTTGAGGTAGTCCAGCGCCTCCGCGCCGTTGCCGACCGCTGCCACGTCGCAGCCCTGATCTTCAAGAATGTCGCGCACGATGTCGCGCTGAATCGCTTCATCATCAACAATAAGAATTTTTCCGGTCATGACAGGTATGTTTTCTTCGCATTTTTACCGCAGAGACGCGGAGAACGCAGAGAAAATATGGCATTTTCTCCGCGTCTCTGCGGTAAAATATTACGCGGGCATGGGCAGCAGCAGGCGCATCGTCGTGCCGACGCCCGGCGCGGTTTCGACGCGAATCTGGCCGTTGTGGTCTTCAATCACGCGGTTGACGATTGACAGCCCCAAGCCCGTTCCTTCTTTTTTCGTCGTGAAATACGGCTGAAAAATATTTTCGATATGCTCGCGCGGAATGCCGACGCCGCTGTCCGCAAATACGATTTCGCACAGGCGCGCTTCGGCGGCGGGCGTCGCCTGAATATCAAGCGTTCCGCCCTGTTCCATCGCCTGAATCGCGTTCAGCGCGATATTCAGGCACGCGGTTTTCAATAAGCCGTCATCGCCCAAAATATGCAGGTTTTCAGGCGCGACGCTCATGGAAATCCGCACGCGCTGCTGCGCGGCTTGCTTCTCAATTAATTGCGTGATTTCGCGCAACAGCGGCGCGACCGGGACCGGCTGAATATTCGGGTGAAGCGGGCGTGACACCTGCAAAAAATCGGTCACGAGCTTGTTCAAACGCTGCAATTCGGTTTTGATATTCGTGACGTAGTTGTCGAATCGCTGCCGCTCTTTGTCGTCCGCAGGCCGGAAACGATCCCGCAAATGGTCTATAATCAGGGTAATTGAGTTGAGCGGATTCCGAATTTCATGCGCCAAGCGCGCGCCGAGTTCGCCGAGCGCGGCCATCCGTTCCGAGCGATGCACGCGCTGCTCAAGCGCGTGATGCTGCCGCAGGTTCGCGGTCATGTCGTTGAACCCGGAAATCAACGTGTGCAGTTCACCGCTGCTTTTCGCCGCAATCGTGGTCTCGAAATTCCCGTTCGCCACCGCTTTCGAGGCGATCACCAATTGATCAATCGGCCGGGTGAAGCGGCTGACCATCACGACCGCCACGACCGTTCCGCAGGCGAAAATGACGATAATCCACAGCAGGTTGGCGTATTGCGTCTTTTTGATCAAATAGTCGAGATCGTTCATGACGATGATCGCGTTGACATAACCGCGCCGGACGCCGTTTTCGTAAAGCGGAATCGTCACGTCATACGTCTTCAAATGCTGCTTGAGCAGCGATTCCCAGAGCGGCGTCTGCGGATGGTGAATCCGCCGGTCTTCAAGCTGCGCAAGCGTCAAGCCGATGTCTTCCTGCTTCGAACTGGCGATGACGCGGTACTCCAAATCCAGCAGCGAGACTTGCGACACGCGGCCATGCTGCCCCATGCGCACGGACAGCGTTCGCTCGATGGTTTGATTCGGCGTTCGCGTCAAAAATTGCTGAATTTCCAGCACGTTGCCGACATTTTCAACCGATTTGACATGCTGAACGACTTGCTGAAGCAATTCGTCCTCGCCCCGCTCAAAGATGGTGTATGACACGAAAATCGCCGCGCCGAGCGTGGCGACCATCAGCAGAATCAATTTAATTTTTAATGGCATAGCGGGAGCGGACAGAACGGATACGAAAAAGCCCCGGCTCGTCTTCGAAAACTTGTCGGGGAGAAGAACCGGCGGGCGTGATGGCGCGGCCTCAAGTTCGGCGGCGAGGAACGACGTATAGGACGCTTCGACTCCGCCTCAGCGAAGTCGAAGCGCGGGTGATTATGCGCGGCTAAACTTCTGGAACGCGAAAACATTCGCGCAATGTCGCCACAGAAGATTTATCCCCTTTGATTTTGATCTGGCCTAACATGAAACCGACGCGCCCATCAAGCTTGCCTTGCGCCAATTTCAGGTAGGTTTTGGAACTCATTTTCACCTGCGTTTTGGCCGTCGCATCGCCGCCCTGACGAATCGTACAGGCGCCGTTTTTCACCATCACATTCCACTCTCCGCCGCCCTCGCCTTCAATATTATACGAAACATGGGCATCCACCCCTTCCGCTTTTTCGGGAATGAAGCGCGTCAACTGCGTTTCAAAGAAATCCTTCACTTGCAGCGGGCGCGGACGGTCTTTCAACGGCACGACCGCAGGCTCTGCCGGCGGCTCTGGAGCTTTTTCGATTTTCACGGCGGGCGTCGGCTTCGCGGCCGTCGGCGGAGGCGTTACCGGTTTCGGTTTTTCTTCGCGCGGCGCGGCTTTCGGGGCTTCCGGCTGTGGCGCGGCCTCAGAATCGGCCACCACGAAGACGCCCTGACATTTCGGGCATTTCACCTTTTTTCCGATTTTTTCAGCATCCACTTTCAACTTCGCTTGGCAATTCGCGCATTGCGCGACAATTTTACCTGACGCTTGCGCTGGCGCGGCGGGCGCAGCCGCGGGCGTCTCTACAAATTCTGCGACGACGAACACGCCCTGACATTTCGGGCAACGGAGTTTTTTGCCGATTTTTTCAGCGTCAACTTTATGTTTCGCCTGACAGTTCGAACATTGTGCAATAATTTTTTCCACGACTTGTTCACCTCCGGTAAAAAGAGGGGTTGGTAAATACTCAGCTTTTATTCATCCGCATCACAAACACTCTGCCGTCGCGCCCACGCCATACGCGCCCGCGCATCTGCAAGCGAACATGACATGTTGCGCGCATGAAAGAATTATCGTCACCTATAGCACATTGACAGGATAGCTGTCAAGAATTCTCTCAGTTTTTTTACGCTCTTTTCATCAGAACGGGCGTATTTCAATATACGTTTCCCGCGTGGAAAGGGCAAGGATGGGCGCAGCCTGCCGCGCGCTCTCACCCCTTGCCCTTTCCGGTAGTGGTTTAATATGAACTGATACACTGTTGGAGTGCGAAATCTTGATTTCGCGGTCAAATCAAGATTTGACACTCCTGACATATCAGTTCATATTTCAAACAGGGGAATGGCGAACACTGGCGTTACGACTTTGAAATCAGAAAGATGCCGAGATTGGCAAACAGGTTCGGCAAAAACGTCACGGGGCGCGTCCGGCCGAGATAGACGCTCTGTTCGATCACGATATTTTGCGCCCAGCAGTAATCTCGAAAATCCGAAATGCTGAGAAAATGCAGGTTCGGGCTGTCATACCAGAGATACGGCAGCGACGGCGTAAGCGGGGCTTTGCCGAGGAAAAACAGTTGCATCCGCGCCCGAAAATAGGCGAAATTCGGAAAGCCGACAATCACTTTGCGCCCGACGCGCAGCGTCTCTTTCAGCACGGTGTCGAAATGCTCGATTTGCTGCAAACTCTGGTTGAGAATCACGTAATCAAATGACAAATCTTCATAATCCGTCAGACCGGCATCAATGTCGTCCTGCAAGACGTTCAGCCCCTTCGCCACACATTTGTAAATCGCCTGCTCGTCAATTTCGATGCCCTGCCCGCGCGCCTGTTTTTCTTTAATCAGCGCGTAGAGCAGTTCGCCCGTGCCGCACCCTAAATCCAGCACGGACGATTTGGGGGCGATCATATCCACAATCACCCGATGATCAGGGCGCACAAGCGTCCCGTTGGTTGTTCCATTGTGATGTTCCGTCATGCTTCCGTCACCTCGTAGCCATGAAAAACCTTTTTCAGAAAGTGGGAAATCAAATGCGTCTCTTCGTCCACTTCCAGCAAAAAGGCGTCATGCCCGTATGTTGAATCAATTTCGCAATACGTCGCCTCGATTCCGGCGCGCTTGCAGGCTTTGACGATTTCCTGCGATTGGTGCGCCGGATAAAGCCAATCGGATTTGAACGCCATGACCAGCACCTTCGCTTTCAGGCCGGAAAGCGCCTTATGGAAGGGCTTTCCGCGCGAAGCGTCGAAATAATCCATCGCCTTGGAAATGTAAAGATAGGAATTGGCGTCAAACCGCTTGACAAAGGCGTCGCCGCGATAGTTCAGATACCCTTCGACTTCGAAATCCGTCGTGAATTTGAACGGCTCGCCGGTCATTTTGCGATGCCTGCCGAATTTTTCTTCCATCGAAGCGTCGCTCATGTACGTGATATGCCCGATCATGCGCGCCACCGCCAGCCCTTTTGCCGGAAGTGTCTTGCCATAATATCGCCCGCCGTTCCAATGCGGGTCCGCCATAATCGCCTGCCGGCCGACTTCGTTGAACGCGATTTGCTGCGGCGAATGTTTGATGGTCGTGGCAATCGGAATTGCGCTTTTCAGCATGTCGGGATACATCGTCATCCACGCCAACACCTGCATGCCGCCCATCGAGCCGCCCGCGACGGCAAGCAGCCGCGCAACGCCCACATACTCGACGAGCCGCTTCTGGCAGCGCACGATGTCTTGCACGCTAATCATTGGGAAATCGAGCGCGTAGGGCTGTCCGGTGGCCGGATTCAGGCTGGCTGGCCCGGTCGAGCCTTTGCAGCCGCCCAGCACGTTTGAGCAAATGATGAAATATTGATTGGTGTCGAAGGCTTTGCCGGGGCCGATCATCTCATCCCACCAGCCCGGCTTTTTCTCGCCCGCATGAAATCCGGCCGCGTGAGCGTCGCCGGAAAACGCATGCGCAATCAAAATCGCGTTCGAGGCGTCCGTGTTCAGCGCGCCATAGGTTTCGTAAGCCAGCGTCACAGGGCCGAAGCGCTCGCCGCTTTCCAGCACGAGTTCATCGGGCGGCGCGGCAAACGTAAAATAGTGCGTTTCCACAAGACCAACACTGTTTTTATCAATCACAAAAGATCACTCCTTTTCCGCTCAGGATGGCCGATCATAGTAAGCGCAGCCGCCGGTCATGGTGAGCGAAGTCAAACCATGAAGATTCTATCAATTTCAATGAAACCCTACCCAATTCAGAAATGTTTGCGTGAGAAAAATGATGACATCTGCGTGGAATGATCTACTGCGGAAATGCTTGAAATCATGGGGCTTTTGTGGAAACACCGCGACTTTTTAGCATTTTTTACAGTGGTTGCAATACGTCACAAATCATTCCACTTTTTTGCGTTCTGTGATTTACCTCATGCGGCGCGCGAAAAATTGTCAAGAGGATTTTGCGATTTTTTGTCATCCTATTTGATAAAAGACTTCAAAAGCTTTGAAGACGTTTGAAGTCTTGATGCGCTCGAACGAAAATTTTTCAAAAAAATGCTTGACAAATATTCAGAATATTACTATATTATATAGTATAAAATAAACACATGCAAAATAACAAACCGTTCAGACAAAGGAGCGTCGGCATGGAAATGATGTCAACCGTGAATCTACTGATTTTGGGGCTGCTGCTGGATAAGCCGATGAGCGCGTATGAAATGGCGCAATTGCTTGAAACGCAAATCATCGGGCAATTGGTGAAAGTCAGCGCGCCCGCGATTTACAAAAATATCAAGCGGCTTCATGGAGACGGCTATTGCACGGTCGAAACCGTCAAAGAAGGGGAAATGCCGGAAAAGAAGATTTACAGTGTCACGGAAACCGGCAAAGCCTATTTTTTGAAACTGCTCGGCTATTACGCCACGAATTTGCAAGACATCTCCTTCGATTTCAACGTGTTTCTGCTGAATTTGAATAAAGTGGATAAACAGACCGGCTTAGCCATGTTAGAGCAGGCGAAAACGAAGCTCGCCCAAATAAAAGACTGGGTGCTTCAGCATGAGCAAGAAGCCCGCGCACGCAATGTCTTTTTTGCCGGGCGCGCGATTATCAAGCAATATCGCATGATCATCACGACGCTCATCAATTGGCTCGAAGAGGTCATTGCAGAGTACCGGAATGAAGGCGAATTGGGAACGTATGACATAAATTCTCCGACGGTCAGACGCCCCGCGCATCGTTAAGCGGATTATTTTTTGTGTTAGAGCTATACAATATAGTAATATATCATAAACCTTAAAAGAGGAGAGTGGCCGCATTATGATAAAAACGAACGTGATTGAATTGAAGCAGATTACCAAAACCTATGCGACAGAGGCCGGAACGTTTCTCGCGCTCCAAGTCGTTGATTTTCAAGTGGCGGCGAGCGAATTCGTCGCCATCGTCGGCAAATCAGGGAGCGGCAAATCTACGATGCTGAACATGCTCACCGGCATTGACCGCCCCGACAGCGGCGAAGTTCACGTCGCCGGAACGCCCGTGCATGCCCTGAATGAAAGCCAAACCGCCGTCTGGCGCGGCAAAACGGTCGGCGTAGTGTTCCAGTTTTTCCAATTATTGCCGACGTTGACCGTCGTGGAAAATGTCATGCTGCCGATGGATTTTTGCAAATACCTGTCATTTGCCCAAAGAAAGCCGCGCGCGCTGGAATTATTGAATCGCGTTGGCTTAGCGCGCCACGCCGACAAATTGCCGGAAGCCCTTTCCGGCGGCGAACAGCAGCGCGTCGCCATCGCCCGCGCATTGGCGAACAATCCGCCGCTTATCGTCGCCGACGAGCCGACCGGCAACCTCGATTCGCAGACGGGCGCGGCGGTCTTCGCGCTGTTCGGCGAACTGATTGCGGAAGGAAAAACAATCGTCATGGTCACGCATGAACGCTCGAATATCGAGCAAGTCACTCGCACGGTGCGGCTGGCTGATGGGAAAATTATTCATGATACCGATGAATCGAAGAAAAATTCAGCGTTTTGAAGAAATATTGACTCGTCGGGCGCGGCGACCGCGCCCCAGCAAAAAGGAGAAAATTATATGCTCAGTCCACGCATCAACAAGATTATCCGCGATTTGTGGCGCAACCGCGCCCGCGCGATCCTGACGCTTTTCGCCATGATTGTCGGCATCATCGGCGTTGGAGCGATTTTATGCGCGTATTCAATTCTCGTGCGCGAGATGGACGCCAATTACATGCTGACGCGCCCGGCCTCCGCCTCGCTGTCGGTGAATCTGGCGGACGCCGAATTGATTGACGGCGCGCGGCATCTGCCGGGAATCGGCGAGGTTGAGGCGCGCGGATTCTTCTGCGGGCGCATCGAAGTCGCGCAGAATGAATGGCGGACGCTTTGGCTGTTCGTCGTTCCCGATTTCGAGCGGCAGCGGCTTGATGCGTTCACGCCGGAACAGGGCGCATGGCCACCGAAACTGGGCGACATGCTCTTAGAGCGCACGGCGTTTCGCGTGGCGAAGGCGAAGATCGGCGACGCCCGCAATGTCGTCATTCCGGGACATGAAGCGGTCACGCTGCGAATCACCGGCAGCGTTCACGCCCCCGGCGAAGCGCCTGCGTGGATGGAAAATCTCGTGTATGGCTACATCACGCCGGAAACGCTCGGTTTATTGGGCGAAACGACGCTGAACGAATTGAATTTCACCGTGTCGGAAAACGCTTTTGATCTCGCGCATGTGAAACGCATGGCGCAGCAGGTCGCCACGTATGCGGAGCAGCGCGGCTATGCGGTAAACCGCGTGAGCGCGCCGCTGCCGGGCAAACATCCGCATGCGTCGCAAATGGCCGCGCTGCTCTTCCTGCTTGAGGCGTTCGGGCTGTTGGCGTTCGCATTAAGCAGCGTGATCGTCATCAACGTCTTTTCCGCGACGTTAGCGCAGCAAATCCGGCAAATCGGCGTGATGAAGACGCTCGGTGCGCGCGGGTCTCAAATTATGAGCCTATACCTCGGCCAAGTGCTGCTGCTGGCGGTGATTGCCCTGATTATCGGCTTGCCTGCGGCGATGGCGACCGCCCGGCTCTATTCCAATGCCGCCGCGACGATGCTGAATTTTACCATTCGTGATGCGTCGGTTTCGGCGGCGGCGTATCTTGCGATTATCACTATCGGCTTGACCGTGCCGATGTTGGCGGCGGCGTTTCCGATTTACCGGGGCAGCCGGATGACGGTCAAAGCCGCGTTGAGCGATTACGGAATCGGCGCGGGGCAATTTGAACTCAACTCGTTTTTTCTTTGGCTCAGCGAAAAAATCGGCGTCTCGCGCCCGATGCTGCTTTCGATTCGGAACACGTTCCGCAGGCACGGGCGCGTCGCGCTGACGATGGCGACGCTGGCAATCGGCGGCGCGATATTCATGGCGTCGCTGAATATCGGCGCGTCTATTACGCGCACGGTCGCCGTGATTGGCGAGCATTTGCGCTATGACATCGAAATCAGCCTTGCGCAGCCCGCGCCGCGCGAAACGGTCAACGCGATTATGGCGTCCACGCCGGATGTACAGGCGTTTGAAGGCTGGGGCGAGGCGCGCGGCGCAGTCGTTCGCGCCGACGGCACAACCGGCGAGGCGTTCCAACTTATTGCGCCGCTTGCCGATACGAAGTTGTTCGTTCCGCAGGTGATCGCCGGGCGCTGGCTGCTGCCGGACGACGCGCAGGGCATGGTCATCAGCCATGCGTTCAAACTGTATGAGCCGGAATTGCAAGTCGGCAGCGAGATGATCGTCCGCATGAACGGCCGCGCGGCGGCGTGGAAAATCGTCGGCATTGTCCAGCAATTAGGCCCGCCGGTCGCGTATGTGAGTTATGCGGCGTTCGCGGCGCAGGCGAATCAGGCGGGCATGGTGAGCAACGTCCGCATTGCGGCGCGGGACAAAGACGCGGCGGCGCAATTGCGGCTGACGCAGCGCCTCGAACAGCAGTTCAAGCAGGCAGGCATTCCGATTGCCGCGCTTTCCACCGTCGGCCAATACCGAAAAGTGCTGGAAGATCATTTCTTGATTATCGTCTCGTTCCTGCTGATGATGTCCGCGCTGATTGTGCTGGTGGGCGGCTTGGGACTGATGACGACCATGAGCATTCAGGTCATCGAGCGGACGCGGGAAATCGGCGTCATGCGGGCGCTTGGCGCGTCCGGCCATGCGCTGATGTTCATGATTCAAAATGAAGGGCGGGTGATTGGGCTGATTAGCTGGGTCATTGCGGCGGCGCTCTCGTTCCCGGTCAGTTATTGCGTGGGGAATGTGTTCGGAAACATCTTTTTCCGCGCGCCATTAAATTTTGCCATCGAGCCGCTCGCGCTGCCGATTTGGTTCGCCGTGATTTTCATCTTTGCGTTCGTCGCCTGCGTGTTTCCGGCGTTGAAAGCGATCCGGCTGACCGTCCGCGAAACGCTGGCGTATGAATAACCCTCTTGCAAAAGTCTCTTCCGTTCGCCCTGAGCCTGTCGAAGGGCGGGCATGACGGTCATTTCTCCCGAAAAAATATGCTCTTCGACAGGCTCAGAGCGAACGGGGTGACGGAGGAAACTATGACTTATGCAAGAGGTCTAATAAACCTCTTGCATTCGTCCATATTCGTCTCGTCACGGTAGAGACGTACGGCCGTGCGTCTCTATTTACGCCGCATGATATTTCTTCTTGTCCAAATGACGCTCTAAGGCGCGCGCCAAGAGCGACAGCGAGAGCGTCATCGTCAAATACAGAAACGCGACGACATTGTAGGTTTCGAAAAATTTGAAGGTCGAGGCGGAATAGACTTTGCCGAATTGCGTAATGTCCTGCACGCCTAACGCCGACACCAGGGCGGAATCTTTAATCATGGCGACGAATTCGTTGCAGAGCGGCGGCAGCACGTTGCGAAACGCCTGCGGCAGAATGACATGGCGCATGGCTTGCCCGCGCGTCATGCCGAGCGCGCGGGCGGCTTGCATCTGCCCAACGCCGATTGATTCGATTCCGGCGCGGAAAATCTCTGAAATGAACGCGCTGTAGCCAATCGTGAGCGCGAGAATCGCCCGCCAGACGAAATTCAACGCGCGAATATTCACCGCGTTCATGACGCCGATGCCAATGAGCGGCGAACAGAGCCAATTCGCGGCATCCACAAGCGCGGGCGCGCCGACAAAGGCGATATAATACAGAATCACTAACATCGGCACGCCGCGAACGATTTCGGCGTACAATGACGAAACTTCGCGGAGCGGGCGCAGCGGAGAAATCCGCATCAAGGCGATAACAAGCGCCAGCGCGATGGAAAAAATATAGGCGACAAAGGAGACGGCAAGCGTCGTGGCGATGCCCTGCGAGACCGCCCCAAAAATCACGCGGTAGTCGTCGTCAGTCAGCATGCGCCAGAGGCCGAACACGCCGATTAAAGAAATCGCTAACAGCCAGTAGGGCAGGCACGAAAACATGTCCGACGCCCGTTCCCAGCGAGCGCGGAGCGGCGTGGAAGAACGCTGATATTTCATAAAATTAGGAAAATGCCGGCGGGGCAGACATTCCTGCCTGCCTAAAACAGGCAAGCATGCCTGTTCCAGCATCTTGTTCCTGTTATTTATGGATAAGCTCTTAGAAACTGTTTTAAAAGTCGCGTGTGCTCCCCAGACGACGAACAATCTGGTAGCCCCGCCCCTACGCGGCGGGGCGTTGGCGCACATTCCCGCCGCGTAGGGGCGGGGCTACCAGGTTGTTCATGATCTTTTAAAACAGCCTCTTAGAAAAGGCGAAGCCGTTCACGTCTGCTGCAAATAGGCGTGAAACAAGGGGCG
>CAZCGG010000050.1:1795-7687 GCA_964498135.1 uncultured Candidatus Moduliflexus sp. | reverse complement strand
TTAGAAAAGGCGAAGCCGTTCACGTCTGCTGCAAATAGGCGTGAAACAAGGGGCGAAGCTCATTGAGCGGCTCTTCCAGAATGCCGAGAAACGTCATGGCGTGAATATCTAACTGCACGACCGCATCCACCGATGAATCTTGCGCGCGGGCGGCCAAAAATCGCTCGGCCAGCGCGGCGTTGACAATATGAATATTTTCATAAATCTGGGAAAGCCCTTGCAGATTCAAATCAACGGATTTGCCGTCTTTGTGCAGAAAATACTGCGCCATGTAATACATCGAGACGGCGCGATACATGGTCTCCGCCGCGCTCGCCAACGGCAGATGAAACCGCGCCATCGGCTTGAAAAAGGCGGTATGCGGGCAGCCGCTCAATGGCATGACGAGTCCCATAATCGCGCCGAAGGCGGATTGCAGCGTGGTCTCTTGCGCCATTTTTCGCTCGCTGGTGATGACTTCAATATTCACTTTTTGGTAAGGAAGAAATTTGCCGATTTGCTTGACGATGTTCACCTGATTGGCGGCTAACGGGCAATAGGGATGTTTCGCGGCGTCAAGCGGGCAGTGGGAGCATTGGTGAAACGTCAACTTCGTCCAGGCGGGCAGGGCATCCGGGATATTATTGACCAATTCGAACGTGACGGGGTCTATTTGCAGATGAAACATCGCTTGCGAGGCGTCCGGGAAGGTCAAATAATAATACACTGACAAATTTTCCATCGCGTTTTCTCCCATATAAATCACACTTCAAACGTCTTTGAGACGGCTGAAGTGTCCCTGATTTTCATAGCGAAACGGCGGCGCGGCGTTCCCGCGCTATTTTGACAAAAAGAGTGCGCGGTGTGATATTTTTTGTCAACAAGAATGTGCGTCAAGAGTCAAGTTGCGCCGGAAATCATCAGTTGCGGCCGCGCATTTCCAGGGGATAATTTTTTTGACAGTTCCAATTCTTAGAGCTATATGGAATAATTCAGGTCAGCATATCTCCACTATTGGGAATGATCGCCTGATCTGTAGAATTATTTGTGAAGCGGTTGCACCAGATATCGCAAACCGCTGCTCGCAGGTGAATCAGGTGGTTAGCCATCGTTGTTCATGTCGACTCAAGATAATGTGTCCAATATGCTCATGTTCCTGTCACAATCAGACTATACGAAAAAATACGAAGAATCATTCACAGTAAAAAATTATGCACACGATCTCCATATAACAACCATATCGTGAAGCGGACGCATAAAGCCGCGCCGCCTCACCACGCGGTTGCACCAGACATCGCAAAAGGCCGTTCGCAGGTGAACCGCGTGGTTGAGAAAACACGAATTATTACTGTACACATGATGTGTGACAATCATGGAGAATACCTGTGAGGTGAAGATGTTCCCTGAATATTATGCAACATAGTCCACATTATTCGGATTTTTCTTGACAACTCCTGGGAGGATTGGGAAGAAGGGGACTGCTGGACGTCGTTTCTACAATACGTTGGGTTCGTCGAAAAAATAGGAACCAATCGCGTTGTTGCTGAATAAGACGGATTTCCTCAAAATCAGACCCTGCGGGGTGAGCCTGTCGAAGCGGACAACATACCCTTCGAGAGGCTTGGGGCGAACGGGGAGAGGCGCTATTCAGCAAGAACTCTCTTCAAGGGGGCTGGGATCAACATGTTAAAAATATGTTTTGTCTCCACCGAAGTTGCTCCGTATTCAAAAACCGGCGGTTTAGGTGATGTGGTCGAAGGATTGCCTGAAGAATTGGCGAAAATGGGGCATCAAGTCTGTACGATTGCCCCGCGTTTTGACCAATATAGTGATGCCTGGGATACGCAAATTTTACAACAAGTCACGTATGGGAAGGAGACGACGAACGTTCGCTACTTCCACACAGTTAAAGAAAAAGAAGGCGTGGATCATGTGTGGGTTGACCATCACGTTTACTTATCCAAGACCCCGTTAGTCAACAAAAAGTTATACGGACCGCAAGATTCCGTTGATTACGCCGATAACGCTGAACGTTTTGCGATGCTGTGCCAGGCAGCCCTCGCCGTGCCGTTGTTAGTCCCGTTGGGGGCTTATGGTAACAAAGGTCCCATGGGTGAAGAGACCATTTTTGTCTGCAACGATTGGCATACGGCTCTTCTTCCATTGTATCTGAAGGAACTCTACCAATCACGAGGGATCTTCCCGAATGCGAAGACGGTCATTTTGCTCCACAATATTGCTTTCCAAGGGCGTTTCCCGTTGTCAAAATTCGATGTCTTGAACTTGCCAGAAAAATACCTGCCAGACTTGTCGTTCAAAACGCAATTTGCGCCACCAGCGCTGGACGAAAAGTCCACCAAGCCGATTACCTCAGAGGAACCCATGGTGATGCTGAACTGGCTCAAGGCGGGCTTCTTGCACTGCGATAAGGCCTTGACGGTTTCGCCGAACTATGCCGAGGAAATCAAATCTGGGCCAGCGGGTGGGGTCGAACTTGACGAGGTTGCTAAGGCGGTCGGCTTAATGGGCATTACCAATGGGACGAAGGTGGAAACATGGGGTCCCAAAACGGATAAGTTCATCCCCGCCAATTATGATGCTGAAACCATCAATATGGGCAAGCGATTAGCAAAAGCTGCGTTACAAAAAGAGTGTGGTTTGGAAGTGAATCCAGATGCGCCCCTCTTCGGTTTCGTTGGGCGTTTGGAAAACCAAAAAGGCGCGGATGTCATTGTTGCGGCTATGCCTAAACTGGCGCAACTGAAGTGCCAAGTCGTTATGCTTGGCACGGGGTCGCCAACATTGGAAGAACAGTTGGAATCCATCGGCAACACGTATTCGTCTGCGAAGGGTGTGGCGCGGTTCGACTCGAAATTGGCGCACCTGATTACGGCGGGTGCGGACTACTGCTTGATGCCATCGCGCTTTGAACCGTGCGGTTTGAACCAATTATACGCCATGATGTATGGCACGATTCCAGTGGTTGCTCCCGTTGGTGGGCTTGTTGATACCGTCCCAAGCCAATTCGGTTTCTTAATGGACAATATCCCGATGCCAACCACGCCAGGCGTCCCAATTTCCGACGACATTTTGGAACAAGGGGTTGACGCCATGATTGTTGGAATCAAAAAAGCCTTGGCTGAATATGGCACGCCCGCGTTCGAAAAGATGCGTCTCGCGTGCATGGCAAATGATGTCTCGTGGAAAAAACCAGCCGCCAAATATGTTGAAATCTTTGAATCGTTGATGGGTTCCAAGGTTTCGAGGTAGCAATCTGGACGGACGGGATGTCAACGTTCGGATGTCTGCCCCCCAATCCCGCTCCCTGCTGTGTGATCGTTCGTGGTTGACCGAACGGTCACACAGCGCATTCCGCAAGTCACCGCGCTTCTTGTGGTCACGAGTGATCGTGACCATCGGCATCATCCGACAGATGCCAAGAACAGACAATCAACAAGAAAGCGCAACTTATACGAAACACGAGAGAAGAACAAGCCGCAAGAATGTCCTGCGAACGCCAGGCTTGCAGCCGACAGCGCACACTGCCGCTTGCGGATGAACCGCGTGGTTAGATTTTCTTAATACCTCGGAATGCCTTATGTGAAATAGATAAGCATGGATATGCTTATATACTCATGATAGCATTTTTACAAATGACAGAGAAAGAATACTGGGAAAAAGTCAACGATAAGTTTAATGAGTTAATAGCTGAATTTCATCGAAGATATGAACGAAGTACGAATACTGACTTTATTTACGAGGCTGTGCTTTCTGAATTATGTAAGTTGTAATAAATGTGGTAATAAGCCAGTTAATAATTTTGTTGAAAGGAATAAGTCTCTTTTCAATAATTGAAGACAAACATCTAACAATCGCTTTTCGCAGCTTATCATGTAATACTATGAAAACATTCGCTGTCGCAGAAGTCAGAGCTCATTTATCTTCTTTATTGAAGGAAGTTGAATCAGGCAATGAAATCGGAATTACATTTGGCCGCAAAAAAGAACCCATTGCTGTCATAATTCCAATAAATGAGTATAAGCGGATCAAACCTCGGAAATTGGGCACCCTTGAAGGGAAAATAAGTATCGAATTCAAGGGGGAGTGGTCACTGAGTGACGAAGAATTTTTAAAATCATGAACATCTTGATAGATACATATTATTTATTATGGTCGTTTATCGATACATCTAAAATTCGGTCTATTCTTTTGCAAGCGCTTTTATCAGAAGATAACGATGTTTATTATAGTCAGGCAAGTCTTTGGGAAATTTCAATTAAATACAATCTTGGAAAATTAATAATAAATGGAATGTCTCCAGAAGAATTGTATTATGAAATAGAAAATAGTTACTTAAGGTGCAAAGAATTGACTAATTACGAATTAATTACATTTCATAATCTGCCAGTCGAACATCGTGATCCATTTGACAGAATAATTATTTGGCAATGTATAAAATCAGATTTTTATCTTCTTTCTTCTGATAGTGAACGCACTAAGTATGAAAAATATGGATTAAAAATTTTATCCTAACAACTGATTTAAGTTGATTCACTAATGTTCGCAACCTAACCAAATGTTTTACGCGAACGCAAGCCGCCGCGTCGCGGAGAACCATGCGGTTGCGCCAGACCGCGCACACGGACGCTCGCAGGTGAACCGCGTGGTTCGCTTAAATTTGAGAAACAGGAGGAGAATATCAATGAAACAGGCGGTTATTGTGGTTATTGTCATTGGACTTGCCGGGATAGCGGCATTCATCGGGTACCGGTATTTCATGTTGAATACAAAGGATTCAGTGGTAAACCATCAGAAATATCTGGGAAATCTCAGTAATCCGGCAGAGATATATACCAGTCCTTCGACCGGGCTGTTGTATTCGCCCTTCAATATCGCTGTGGTTCAGATGGACAAGCTGATGCTGATAGATATTGAGGATGATCCCGAATATACCGCCATCGAATTGCAAACCTTTGATGATACACGCGGTCAAGCCGCCAGAGTGTTGTTATATCACCATACCGGCCCGGCTGATTCCTATTATACCAATCAAGCGTTTGCGGTGCCGGACTCAGGCCATGATACATCTTTTCTTGCTCCTGATATGGTCTATCATTTCGATGTGACCGCGTCCGGCCTAGATGCCTCGCTCAGGATGCAGGATCATGCCGGCAAATTGATCGAATTTCGAGTGAAAGAGACTTCTCGCAAGAAATGGTCACCGGGGTTTCTGGCTCCGGTTGGCGGGAGTGGCGCGGTGCAGTTTGACCATTTCCCGTTTTATCACATGAAAGGGATGAATTTCGTGCGCCGTTCAGGCACTGAAATTGCCATTAAAATCTGTGGAGAAGAGCGAAAGCCGAAAAAATTCCCTATTCCGGCCAATTGGGAATTGGTGTATTTGAGCCGCTATACTGCCGCCCCGATTCTCGGATGCTGGAATACGCCCCATGATGGCGAATTAGCGCCATTCCAACCAGAGCAGCAGATGATGTATCAGACCGAACAGACCCGTTACGAACTTGTCAATAATGCCGGACATTATGAAATTCGTAAGATGGTGGGGGGAATGATAAACATGACATGAGTTTCGAGTTTGCGCCACCGATTCCAGATTTGCCCGGTTTAAAGGATATGATCGAATTAAGCGGGCGTTTTTCTGCTGGAGCTGATGGGATCTTAGGGATTGTCGCGGGAACATATCACATTACACGTCAGGGGAATGTCATTGAAATGGAGATCCAGCCACAGGAAGGCTGGCAGCCGATGCCCGGCCCATTATGGGTGACCACATGGCTCTGAAAGGGGACAATCACGGTTGGAGCAGATCACACGATCTCTTTGAAATCGGCATGGCTGCGAAGAAAATAAAAAAAGAGGAGGCCTCTTTTGAACGAGCCACTTATATTCATG
>CAZCGG010000050.1:0-1695 GCA_964498135.1 uncultured Candidatus Moduliflexus sp. | reverse complement strand
ATGAAGGAGGAAAAGATGATACATTGGAAGCAAGGCGTTCTCATTGTGATGTTACTCATCGTCTGTATGACAGTCGCGTTTGTTGAAAAGGGGCAAACAGAAGAAACTCCCCTTCTCATTGTCACGGATTCGTATGAACCGTTTGTTTTCGCGCCAGATGCCGATCTGAAAGGAATCGACTATGAGGTCACGGAAGCGGTGTTTCAGCAGTTGAATATCCCCATTGAGATCAAATTCTATCCATGGAAACGATGCTTAGCCATGATGCAAGATCAGGCGGCGGATGGCATTTTGGATGCCGCAATCACCAACGAGCGGAAAACCTATCTTTTCTTTCCAGAAGAACCCTTGTCAGATAGTTCGCTTGTGATGTTTTACCACAAGGATCGTCCGATCTCGGTGGACACGCTTGATGACTTGAGACAGTATCGAATTGGCGCCCAATTAGGGTATGAATATCCACAAGGACTGGCCGAGATGCTCGTCAATCGTGAAGATGTCACGACGATGGAACAAAACTTTCAAAAACTCGTGGCGAATCGGATTGATCTGACGATTGAAAATCGCGTGGTCGGGCTATATCGAGCCTCTGTGTTTGGAGTGCGAGACCAAATTGACGTGTTTGAGTTGCCGACCCTATTCCCAAGCAAAAACTATCTTGGGTTTGCGAAAAAGGCAGGATATGACGAGCTATCAGTCAAATTCAGTCGAGCATTGCTTGAATTCAAGCAAACGCAGGCGTATCATGATATTCTTGTCAAATATGGACAAGTGCAATAGACCTCTTTTAAAAGTCTCTTCCGTTCGCACTGAGCCTGTCGAAGGGCGCGATTGACCGTTGAAATACGCTCTTCGACAGGCTTAGAGCGAACGGTGGGCGAGGAAACAATTGACTTATGCAAGAGGTCTAATGTAATTTTTAGGAACGCGATTGGTTAACCAAACGCCATTTTCAGACTTATAAAATATAAAGCCGTCTTGTCGCATTTCCGAAGACAATATTTTCAATACGATTGGTTTGCCATGACGCGAACCCACTTTGATTGCGGTTTCCTCTGTTTCCGATAAATGAACATATTGCCGATTCATTGGCTTGATTCCTTGCGCCATAATGGCTTCATAAAATCGTGTTGCCGTGCCATGATATAATACATCCGGCGGGATAATCGGCGTCAGCCCTAAATCAATGTGTATGCTATGCCCTTGATTCGCCCTGATTTTTTCTCCATCCGCGCTTAACGCAAAACGTTGTTTATCATTATGGTTGACAATATGTTCAATCATGTCGTATGTTATATCTTTATGAGCATATTTCTTCGCGTTTTCAATGAACTCATCAATAGAAGCCCAACCATGTTTATCTAATTGTAAATGTATCGAATCTGGATTATGCCGTAATATAAATGATAAAAATTTGCTTATCGAAACATCGTCAATCATCATATTTTCTCTAAGTGTTATAAACCCCGTTCCTTTGAAAAGTTTTGGTGTTATTAGCGCGCATTGGTACGATTTTTACGCCATAAAATCAACATGATCAATTTCTTGCATAATCCGATCTGTTTCTGCTAACGCCACGATGATCTTTTGATAATGCAGAATATCCTCAAAACTCAACTGCCTGCCATATCTGTCTTTCAACCATTTTTGCGCGGGTTGATAGCCGCCGATGTAAAATTCCCATGCCACAGCAGG
>CAZCGG010000049.1:17362-22246 GCA_964498135.1 uncultured Candidatus Moduliflexus sp. | reverse complement strand
TACATTTCACCCCTTCTTGCGATTGCTGTCAACATTTTTCATCACGTCCTGACAAAATCCCGCCGCTCCCCGTCTATCCGACATTTCCGCGCATTTTCCCAAAATAATGATTTCTTTACATGCTCCTCATAATTCCTGAACATTCGTTCCCCACCATGACCTGCGAACGTGACAGTTGACGTATCGCAGAGACATTCACTCTTTTTCAATTTGTCCTTCGCAAGCCAAAAGCGAGGACGCAAACCAACAAGGAGCTTTCAGCATGAAAACCAGCGTATGCAGTGTATTGACGATGGCCGCCTTATGTTTCGGCGGAGTTGCGGCGGCGCAAGACATCACGATAACCGGCGCGGGTGCGTCGTTTCCGTTTCCCGTCTATTCGCAGTGGGCGAACAAGTATCATGAAATGACCGGCGTGAAGTTGAATTATCAATCGATCGGATCGGGCGGCGGCATCGCGCAGATTAAAGCGAAAACCGTGGATTTCGGCGCGTCGGACGCCCCGTTGAAAGTCGAAGAATTGAACGAAGCCGGGCTGATGCAGTTCCCGATGGTCATGGGCGGCGTCGTGTTAGTGGTCAATCTCGATGGCGTTGCCGCCGGGCAGGTCAAATTGACGCCCGCCGTGCTATCCGACATTTTTCTCGGCAAAATCACGAAATGGAACGACGCCGCGCTGACGGCCATCAATGCAGACGTGACGCTGCCTGACCTCGATATTACGGTCGTGTATCGCGCCGACGGCTCTGGCACGACGTGGATTTTCACCAATTACCTCGATAAAATCTCGCCGGAATGGCACGAAAAGGTCGGCACGGATAAAGCGGTCGAATGGCCGCTCGGCGTCGGCGGCAAAGGCAATGAAGGCGTGTCGCAGTATGTCATGAAGGTCAAAGGCGCGATTGGTTATGTCGAATTCGCCTACGCGCTGCAAAATAACATGGCTTATACGCAGTTGCAAAACGGCGCGGGGCAGTTCGTCGCGCCGACGATTGAATCCTTTCAAGCCGCTGCCGCGAACGCGGATTGGGCCAACGCGCCGGGCTTTTACATGGTGCTGACGAATCAGCTCGGCGACGCAAGCTGGCCGATTACGGGCGCGTCGTTCATCCTGATTTACAAAGAGCAGGCCGACGCCAAGATCGCGGAAGCCATGCTGAATTTCTTCGATTGGGGCTTCAAACACGGCACGGACATCGCCAAAACGTTGAATTACGTGCCGATGCCGGAAAGCGTCATTGCGCAAGTCGAATCACTCTGGAAATCGAGCGTCACCGCAGGCGGCCAGCCAGTCTGGAAATAACCGAAAATGCAGGGGCGTTCAATTGAACGCCCCTGCGACAAGAATCTTCATGCAAAAACAGACGTTTCAACCACATCATAGCTGGAAACTGAGCGAAAAAACCGATTGGCTCTTCAAAGGCGTCACGGCCTCGTGCGCGGGCTTGGCGCTGATCATGATGGCCGGGCTGTTCGCCGCGTTAGTCGGCAAATCGCTGCCGTCCATTCAGAAATTCGGCTTCGGCTTTCTCACGTCGCAGAAGTGGAATCCGGCGATGGAGAAATTCGGCGCGTTCAGCAGTATCTACGGCACCGTGATTTCCACCGCGCTCGCGCTGCTGATGGCCGTGCCGCTCAGCGTCGCCATCGCCCTGTTTCTCGTCGAATTGGCGCATCCGCGTCTCAGCCGCATCGTCGGCGGCGCGATTGAATTGCTCGCCGCCGTGCCGAGCATCATTTTCGGCATGTGGGGGCTGTTCGTCTTCGCACCGTTCATGGCGGAGCGCATCCAGCCGTTTTTGGCGAAATATTTGGGCTTTTTGCCCTTGTTCAAAGGGGCGCAGATGGGCATCGGCATGTTGACCGCCGGCATCATTCTCGCGTTGATGATTCTGCCGTTCATCAGCGCGGTCATGCGCGACGTGTTCAGCATGACGCCGCACGTGATGAAAGAAGCGGGCTACGGCTTAGGCGCGACGACGTGGGAAGTCACCCGCGACGTGACCATTCGTTACGGCATCCAAGGAATGATTGGCGCGTGCTTTCTCGGCTTAGGCCGCGCTATCGGCGAAACGATGGCGGTCACGTTTGTGATCGGCAACAGCAGCAAAATCTCCGCCTCGCTCTTCGCGCCGGGCAACAGCATCGCCTCGCGGCTCGCCAATGAATTTGCCGAAGCGTCGGATCCGCTCTATTTGAGCGCGTTGATGGAATTAGGCTTGGCGCTGTTCGTGATGACGCTGACGCTGCAAATCGTGACGCAGTGGTGGCTCAAGCGGATTCGCAAGCGCATGGGAGGCGATTTGTTATGAAACTTCGTCCGCGCTCGTCATTCGGGCGAAAACTGACTGACGCAATTATTAAAATGTTGTCAACGTGCGCGGCCGGCGTCGGCATCTTTTTCCTTGCGTGGATCATGCTGGAAGTCTTCCGGCGCGGCGCATCGGCCTTGAATTGGACGTTCTTCTCGCAGTTGCCGACGCCGCCGGGCGTGGAAGGCGGCGGCGTGGCAAATGCCATGCTCGGCACGCTGCTGATGACCGCGTTCGCTACGTGCATGGGCGTTCCCGCCGGATTATTGGCGGGCGTCTATCTCTCGGAATTCGGCAAGCATACGCGGCTCGGCGCGGCAGTGCGCTTTACGGTCAACGTCCTGATGGGCATTCCGTCCATTATTATCGGCCTGTTCGTCTTTATTCTGTTTGTCGCGCCGGCGCGCCATTTTTCGGGCTACGCCGGAGCAATTGCGCTCGCCATCCTGATGTTTCCGGTCGTGACGCGCACGACGGAAGACATGCTCGGCATGGTGCCGAACGCGTTGCGCGAAGCGACGCTCTGCATCGGCGCGCCGCGCTGGATGGCGACGCTGACGATTCTGTTCCGCGCCGCGAAAACCGGCCTGTTGACGGGCGTATTGCTCTCGGTTGCCCGCGTGAGCGGCGAAACTGCGCCGTTGCTGTTCACCGCGCTGAACAGCCCGTATCTGCTGAAATCACTGAACGAGCCGCTCGGCAACCTGACCGTGACGATTTTTCAATACGCCATGTCGCCGTATCCTGATTGGAATCGGATCGCCTGGGGCGCGTCGTTAGTCATTATGCTGGCCGTGTTAGCGTTGAATATCGTGGCGCGGTTCATCTTAAAGGAGGCCAAACGATGATTGATATTGATCTTGAATTTCTCGCGCCGGGCGGTTTAGACACGCCGAAAACGAAGGAGAAAAACATTTGCGCTCCGGCCTATTGGCGCAAATTCAAAGAGTTCTGTTCATCACGCAAGAGCCGACAAGGAGCAACGCATCGTATGAATGCGACAACCAACACGAGAGAGGCGGGGCAGGCTGCTGCGCCGTCTGTGAAGCCTGTGCCGCCGAAAATCGCGGCGCGGAATCTGAATTTTTTTTACGGCGCGAATCAGGCGTTGTTCAGCAATACGCTCGACATCGCGGACGGCAAGGTCACGGCGATTATCGGGCCGTCGGGCTGCGGCAAATCTACGCACATCCGCATTTACAACCGCGTCTTTGAACTGTACCGCGACCAGCAGGCGAGTGGCGAAGTCCTGTTTGACGGAATGAATTTGCTGGATCGCAAGGTGGATTTGATTGAATTGCGGCGGCGGATCGGCATGATTTTCCAGAAGCCGACACCGTTTCCATTGAGCGTGTTCGAAAATGTCGCGTATGGCTTGCGGCTGCATTACAAACTGCCGAAAACGGAGTTGGCGGATCGTGTGGAAAGCGCGCTGAAAAAGGCTGCGCTGCTCGATGAAGTCAAAGACAAGTTCGATAAGCCGGGCATCGCGCTTTCCGGCGGGCAGCAGCAGCGGTTGTGCCTCGCCCGCGCGATTGCGCTGGAGCCGGAAGTGCTGTTGATGGATGAGCCGACGTCCGCGATTGATCCGGTGGCGACGCGCAAAATCGAGGAGTTGATCGAATCGCTGAAAGGCGCGTACACGATTGCCATCGTGACGCACAGTATGCAGCAGGCCGCCCGCATTTCGGATTTTACGGCGTTTTTTTACAAAGGGTACATCGTCGAATACGGCACGACCAAACAAATATTCACGAATCCGTTGCAAAAGCAGACTGAAGATTACATCACCGGGCGGTTCGGTTGAGATTTTAACGCAAGAGACGCGAACGCCGCAACAGGCGCGAACGTTTGCGTCTGTTGCGTTAAGATCACTCATCCTATGCTATTACATAAAGAAATTCAAAAATTGAAGCAGCAATTGCTGACGTTGAGCGCGATTGTTGAAAGCCGCCTGAATACCGCCGTGAAAGCGGTTGACCGGCGCGACATCGAATTGGCGGACAACGTGATTGAAGGCGACGAAGAGATTGACGAGTTGGAAGTCGAATTGGAAGAGGATTGCCTGAAAGTCCTCGCGCTGCATCAGCCGGTGGCGATTGATCTGCGCCTGATTGTCGCGGTCTTGAAAATCAACAACGATTTGGAGCGCATCGGCGATTTGGCCGTAGATATTGCGGAGCGCGGCAAATATTTCGCCACGCATGCCGAAGCGACATTTCCGTTCGATTTTCCGGCCATGTCGCGGAAAGTGCAGGACATGCTGCAAAACAGCCTTGACGCGCTGGTGAGCCTTGACGTGAAATTGGCCGAATCCGTCGGACAGATGGACGACGTGGTGGACGAGTTTCACCGGAAAATGTACGCGCAGGTTGAAGAAGCGATTCGCCAGCATCCGCAGCATGCCGAGCAATTTCTGCAATACCTCAGCGTGTCGCGTTATTTGGAGCGCATCGCGGATCATGCCACGAACATCGCCGAAGACGTGATTTATTTAGCCGAAGGCAACATCGTTCGGCATCGCCATGCGTTTTCGTGAGAATAAACCAGTAAACGCAAGAGACGCGAAGGC
>CAZCGG010000049.1:16033-17262 GCA_964498135.1 uncultured Candidatus Moduliflexus sp. | reverse complement strand
CGCCGTTTCTCCTGCCAAAGAATCCACAGAAAGAACCCGACCGAGAGCGCCATGCTGAGCATGTCGGCGACGGCCATCGCATAAATGAAGCCGGAAAAGCCGAACAGCGCGTTCAGCACAATCAGCGCGGGAACGAACACGATGCCCTGCCGCGCCAACGAAATGACGAGCGCGGGCATCCCTTTGCCCATCGCTTGCATGGCGTGCATCAGCACCATCTGGACGCCGACGAACGGCAGGCCAATAATCATGGCGCGCAAAATTTGAGCGCCGACGGAAATCACGTTCGCGTCATTGATGAAGATGCGGATGAACCAGCCCGGAAACAGGGCGAACACGACGGTAAACGCCGTGACGATACCGGTCGCCATGCCGAGCGCGGTGTTCACGGCGGATTTGAGGCGCGGCAGATTGTTCGCGCCGTAGCTGTAGCCGAAAAGCGGCTGCGCGCCGACGGCTAAACCGATGCTCAGCATGATCGGAATCGTGAACACGCGCATGTCAATCCCAATCGCGGCCACAACCACGTCGCTGTAACTCGCGGCGATGTTATTCATGAACATGTGAGCGCAACTCATCAGCAGATGGCTGATTGAGGCCGGAACGCCGATGTTGAATATTTCCCGATATATCGGCCATTCGAGCCGCAGATGCCTGAATGTCAAGGGAATCAGGCTTTTGCGGGCGAGATAATACCAGAGATAATATGCTAACGCGAGCGCGTTCGCAATCACGGTGGCGACGGCCGCTCCGGCGACGCCCTGATGAAACGTAAAAATGAACAACGGATCAAGCATGATGTTCGCCGCCGTGCCAATCGCCATGCCGAACATCGCTTCTTTGGCTGCGCCTTCGGCGCGGAGAAGCTGCCCCGCCGCAAAATTCAGCATGATGATGACGCTTCCGGCGAGAATGACGCGCAGATATGAGGCCGCGAACGGGTAGGTCTGCGCGCTCGCGCCGGAGACGGCGAGAATGGAAGGCAGCCAGTAGAATCCGGCAATCATCACCACGATGCCCAAGATGATGCCCGACAGCCACGCCGTCGCCAGCGTTTGCTCGGCGCGTCCATGCTCTTTGCTTCCCAGCAGGCGCGAGATATACGACGCGCCGCCGTTGCCGAAAATGCCGCTTAACGCCATCGTAATCATGAAAATCGGCATCGTGATGGCGACGGCCGCGACTTGATTGGGATCATGCAATTGCCCCACGAAAAACGTGTCGGTCAT
>CAZCGG010000049.1:2756-15933 GCA_964498135.1 uncultured Candidatus Moduliflexus sp. | reverse complement strand
CGGCCGCGACTTGATTGGGATCATGCAATTGCCCCACGAAAAACGTGTCGGTCATGTTGTAAAAGACTTGCGCCAACATGCCAAGCATTGTGGGAATCGCCAATTTGAGAATGGCTTGTGGAACGGGCATGGCTTCAAGCGTGTGTAATTTTTGGTGAACCATTTTTCTCCTTTTGGTCATTTGATTTCGCGCCAAGACGCAAAGACGCCAAGAATGTTTGGAAAACAGCCTTTGCGTCTTTGCGCCTTGGCGCGAGAAATTTAGATTAGGCTTCGCCGAGCGTGGCGGTTTCCGCAAGCGCCGGGCTGCCGAACATACGCCGGACGCGCTCCGCTAACCGCTCGAAGACGATATAGAGGATCGGAATGACATACAGCGTGAGGAACGTCGTTGTGGTCAACCCGCCGATAACGACGCGCCCTAACGGCGACCAGAGTTCCGAGCCTGAGCCGATTTCTAAGGCCATCGGCAACATGCCTAAAATCGTCGTGCCAGCCGTCATAATCACGGGGCGCAGCCGGTCGGCGCCAGCGGCTTCCACCGCCTGATACAATTCCATCCCGGTGGCGCGTAATTGATTGATGTAATCCACTAACACAATACCGTTGTTGACCGCGATGCCCGCCAGCATCACTACGCCAATCAGCGCCATGACGCCCATCGGCGTGTTGGTGAGATACAAAATGCCGATGACGCCCATTGCGCAGAGCGGAATGGTAAACATCACGATAAACGGGTCAACAAGCGATTCGAATTGCGACGCCATGACCATATACACTAACACGATGGACACGAGAAAGGCGATGCCGTAATACATCACGGATTTTTGCTGGTCTTCCGCGTCGCCGCCGATTTCGACGGCCATGTTTTCTGGAAGCGGCGTGGCCGCGATCATCGCCTCAACTTGTCTGCGCGCGCTCGCCAAATCGATCCCAGAGAGATTGCAGGTCACGGACGCATAGCGTTCCTGATTTTCGCGGTAAATCGTCGGCGCTGACCGCGTTTCCTCGATTGCGCCTAATTGACTGAGCGGCACGAGCGACGCGCCGTTATTGATCGGAATCAACACCTCGCCGAGTGCTTCGCGGTCTTGCCGATAGGCTGGCGCGAATTGGACGCTAATGTCGTATTCGTCGCCGCTTTCCCGATATTGCCCGGCCGTCGAGCCTGCGATAGCCGTCGAAACAATCTGCGCGACGGTGGTATCGGAAAGCTGAAAATCATTCAGCACGTCCTGATTTAATTTCACCTGCATTTGAGGCACGCTTTCTTTCATGCTCAATTGAATATCCACGAAACCGGTCATTTTTTGCATCTGCGCCTTGAATTGCTCCGCCAATGACTGCGCAACCTCCAGATCATGCCCTCGGATATTCAGTTCAATCGCGCTGCCGCCGGAGGTTGGCCCGCCGCTTTGCTCAACGGCAAACATCACGCCCGGAATCGGCTCAATCCGTTTGCGCAAGACATCGGCGATTTCTGATTCGCTGCGCGCGCGCTGCTCTTTGGCAACTAACCTGAGATTCAACGAAATTTCGCTCGCGCCTCCGGACATCGGCCCTGAACTCGAACCGAAACTGATATAGCTCGATTCCATCTCCGGCACGTCTTCCTTGATAATTTGCTCTAATTGCAGCGCGGTTTGCCGCAAGGTGTTCAACGGCGCGCCCGCCGCTTGTTGCAGGGAAATGCGGATAGAACTTTGATCCATGAACGAAAGAAACTCGCCGCCGATGGACGATACCAACGTAAAAGAGCCTGCGAACATGGCAATGACCACGAACACCGTCAGGGCTTTGTGGCGAATAGACCAACCCAGCGTGCGTTGATAGAGTCTGGTCAGGCCGGTAATCGCCCCATCAATGAGGCGCTTGAATATCCAGCGATGCGCTTTTTCGCGCTGTTCGTCATACGCGCCCAAGAGTTTCGCGGTCATCAGCGGCACTAAGGTTAGCGCGACGATAATCGAAACGCCGAGACTAAAAGAAATCGTGATTACCATGTCGCGAATCAATTCGCCGCTCATGCCCGGCACGAACAACACCGGCACGAACACGACCACCGTTGTCAGCGTCGAAGCCATAATCGCCATGCCGACCTCGCGCGCGCCAACTTCTGCCGCTTCCTCCATCGGCTTGCCCATGGCGCGATGCCGGAAGATGTTTTCCAGCACGACGACGGAGTTATCCACCAACATCCCGATGGCTAAGGCTAACCCGGCCATTGACACGATATTCAAGGTGATGTCCGCCATCATCATCAGGCCGAATGTGGCGATGACCGAAATCGGCATGGAGATTGACATAATCAGGCTGCCGCGCCAGTTCAGCAGAAAGATGTAAATCACCGCGAGCGTCAGCGCAAGCGCCTGAATCGCCGTGTCAGAGAGATTGCTGATCGAACTTTCGATAGACGTGGATTGATCCATGACCGTCGCTAATTGCGTCCCTTCCGGCAGCGTCGCAAGGATTGTCGGGATGGCTTTTTTCACATTTTTCGCGGTTTGCAGCGTATTGGCGTCCGATTGTTTCTGCGCCATCACGATGATGCCTTGGCCGCCATTGACGCGGACATCAGAGGTCAGTTCTTCATAGCCATCCTCGACCGTGGCGACATCTTTCAAGCGCACCGGCGCGCCGCCGTGCTGTTTGATAATGGTATTTTCAATTTGCGCTAAAGAACGATATTCGCTATAGACGCGGAGCGTAAATTTGCGCGTGCTGGTGGAAATCGTGCCGGCAGGATAAAGCTGTCCCCCTTTTTGCAACGCGGTCACGACATCCTGCGCCGATAAATTGTAGGAGGCTAAAAGAATTGGATTGACATTGACATTGATCTGCCGCGCTAACCCGCCCATTGTTGACGCTGAGGCCACGCCATTGACGCGCTCTAACATTGGCTCGATTTTGTCCTCCGCCAAGTCCCGCAATTCCGCCGCGCCAAGATTTGGCGAGGTGATTGCCATGACTAACACCGGCATCATTGACGTATTGAGCGCCATCACGACCGGCGCGTCCGCGTCATCCGGCAATCGCGCCTCAATGCCATCAAGCTTATTGCGAACGTCAATTTCGGCCTGATTCATGTCCACGCCCCAATCAAACTCCAACATCACCCGTGACGTTCCTTCCTGCGATGAGGAAGAGACCGTTTCCACGTTTTCGGTCGCCGCCACCGCTTCTTCTATCGGGCGCGTGACCAATTCCTCGATTTCTTCCGGCCCGACTCCGCGATAGCTCGTATTGATCATAATCATCGGCATCGTCAAATTCGGATATAAGGCGAGTTTAAGCTGGGTCAGGCCAAAAATGCCAAACCCGACCACAAGAATATAGATCATGCTGATCGTGATCTTGTGTTTAATCGAAAAACTTGCTAATTGCATAGATTTATCTCCTTGTGACGATTGAACATGCCCACCCCTCGCCCCTCCGAGGAGGGGAATAAGCACGTGTTCCCCTCCGAGGAGGGGAATAAGCACGTGTTCCCTTCCTCGGAGGGGCGAGTTACTACCTAAACGGAAGGTAGTTGCAGGGATATGGGAATAAGCACGTGTTCCCTTCCTCGGAGGGGCGAGGGGTGGGTTTCCTTTGTACTTACTTTACACTTGCCTGTTGATTGGCAATCGCAATGGCATCGCCGTTTTTCACGACATTCTGCCCGGTCACGATAACCGCGTCGCCCATATTCACGCCGGAGATCAATTCGACGCGCCCTGACGCATAAATGCCGGGCGTGACGGCTTTCGTCGCCGCTTTGCCCTGCTCAACCGCATAGACAGAATACGTTTTTGTGGTGACTTGTTCGCCGCGATCATTCACGTGAACAGTCGTCTGCGTCATCAAGGCGTTATCGGGAATACTCACGACGTTCTCGTGCCGTTGTATTTCGATGTTGAACTGCCCGAACAGCCCTGATTTTAACTTGGCGTCGTCGCCTAAATTCGCAAAACTCACTTCGATGCCAAGCGCCCGTTTATCCGTATCTATCGCTTCATCAATGCGCGTCACGGCGCCGGCAAATTCCGTGTCAGGAATGGCTGGAAACGTTGCAATCACGGACTGATCTAAAGAAATATAGGCCGAGTAGGTTTCAGGCACGTTCAATTTCGCTCGATACGTGCCGGTATTCACTATTTTAAACACCGCCTGCCCGGAGGAGACCATATCGCCTTTGTTAAAGAAAATCTGAGCGACTTTCCCGGCAAACGGCGCTTTGATGACGGTGTCGCCTTGCTGTTCCTGCGATTGCGCTAATTGCGCCTGCGCCTGTTCTACGGTTAACGTCGCGGATTTCAGGGCGGTTTCCGTTTCATCGAATTTTTGTTTGCTGATAATTTTCTCGCGGAATAACTGTTCATTCCGCGCATGATTTTGCCGCGCCAATTCTTCTTGCGCTTTCGCGCTTTCAACGGCGGCTTTCGCCTGTTTGACGCTTTGCTGCTGCGTTCGCCCCGCTTGAATCGCCAATATGTGATTTGCTTCAATCCGTTCGCCGACTTTCACGTTGATCTGCTCGATTTTTTCAGTCGTTTGGCTATACACCAGCGTTTCGCTTCCAGCCTCGATGCCGCCGGTCAATTTCAAATACTGGCTGATGGTTTCCGGCCGCGTCTCATAGACCATGACGGATACCGTCTTTTCCTTCGGAATGCTTGCCTGCGCCTCGCCTTGAATCGAGCGGCTGCAACCGGATTGAGCGAGCGTTAAACTGACAAGCGCGAAGAGATGGACTATCGTGACACGATACGTTTTTCTCATAATTTTTTATCTCCTTTAAAGAGTGAATACTCACTCCGAAATGAGTGTATAAAAAAGCGTCATGCGATCTCTTATTACATAATGTCGCACTATCCGCTTGAAAAGTTCCATCTTTTTCTATGTTGTTTGAAAAAAGAGTGAATATTCACTCCTAAATTCCCGCAAAAAATCCCATCTTTCCTTCCAGAGACGGGGCTTACCGTTTTATCGCATCCCAGCAGGCTTCGACGGCGCGATTGATTTGTTCAGCGTCATACGGAGCGATGCCAGCATTAATGTCACGGATTAATTCGAAAAGCGGCCCAAATGTCAATGCCCCTAAAATGAACGGCGGCAAGTCTTTGATGATCTGCTGCGACACGGCGGTCTCGAACAGAACAGCCAACGGCGGTTTTTTGTTGCGATGCTCCCGTCTGAAAACATCGTCCCGCCGCCGCGAAAGGCCATAAGGCGAATGAAAATACTGCTCAAGAAAATTCGATTCTTTAGGGTGCTGCACGGCGAACCGAATAATCGTATTGCAAATATAAATATACCGTTCTCGCAAAGGCGCTTTCGCGTTATATTCCTTTATTACCACATCTTGTTCTTTTTCAATGACATACTCGAATAATTTATGAATAAGCTCGTCTTTGTCTTGAAAATACCGGTAAATCGTTCCGATCCCGATCTCAGCCTTTTCAGCAATCTGCGAAATCGGCGTATTATGAAATCCCTGCTCCGCGATCAATTCGAGCGTCGCCTCAAGAATGGCGGTGCGTTTATCAACTTTTGGCATCATGGCACTCATGGTTGTACCTCCCCTTATCTTTTAGAGACCGCTTGAATGCGTCTCTTTTAGTTTATTAAAATACAGAATGAGCGTTCATTCCGTTTTTGTCAAGATATTTTTATACAATTAAATAAATTTTTGGGCAATGCTTGAAATGAGGCAACTTTATTGGTTTGCTATTCGACACTTCGCTTGTCAATTGGTCATTTTAAGGAATTAAATGATGGTAAATAAAGGAGCTTTGCCATGACAACACACTCAGTCTCCTATGTACATCAAACTTCAAAAGTCTCAAAGACTTTTGAAGTTTCCCTAGCGACTCTTAAAGACTGAGTGTGTTAGACTCGTTAGACATCAAGATGAATTATTGCCCCTCAGTCGAGATTTGGTATTTCTCCAAAATCTTCCTGTATGTTCCATTGGCGCGAATCGCAGTCAGGCCGGCGTTGAACTTTTTTAACAACTCCGCAGAATTCGGGTACGTCCGCGCCACCATCAAGTGGAACTGATAGACTGCGCCGGGTTCTTCTAATACGTTCGGCAGAGTGCCAAACTGTTCAACGCCCTGAGGGAACTGCTTTCGGATTTCATACCAACCCGAGTTTTCTTCTTCGGGATACACGTCAATGCGCCCAGCCTGCAACTTCTGAATGTTCTTATTCACTGTGGCAACATAATCCACTTGCAGCCCGATTCTTTTGAAGAGCGATTCATACCAGAACCCCAGCACACCCCCAAGCCGGTAAGGACGCAAATCTTCTAATTTTTCGAATTGGATGCCGTTGGGGTGAATATTCTTATTATAGAAAAGTTTGATGACGTAGGTATAGAAGGGATCGCTAAAGTCGAATTTTTGCTGACGCTCTTTAGTTAGCCGACAGGGAAAGACGCCAAAGGCGCGCCCCTCACGCACCTCATTCTCCGCGCGTCTCCATGGATAGATAGCGATGTTGACGTTAATTCCCGTTTCTTTGAAGGCCGCCGTGACAATAGCGGGAGCGGGGCCGGGATCGTCTGCGCCTTCGATGACAAAAGGAGGTTGATCGCCCGTCGTCAGAATAATCTCATCATTTGCTGAAATATCGCTCGCGCTTCCAGCGAGCAATCCCATGACTACAACTGCCATACCAAGCCACTTCATGATACTCATACATTGATCCTCCTTAAAAATTTGTGCGTTGACTCATAACAGACTTCATGTGGACGCAACATGAGGCTTTTTGCAAAAGTCCATTCCGTTCGCCCTGAGCGTAAAGACTTTTGCAAGAGGTCTATTCGCTGTTCTCAGTATTTTGATACGGAAAAGTCAATAAAATAAAGCGTCTCCTAAAAATTGATTCTATCATGGTGGATGCCTTATTTTCAAGCGCGTCATCACTACGCAGCGCGGACGTTCACAACTCTCGATCTTATGGCTGTCGCGCCGCTGTTTTTTACGTCCGCGCTGACAAATTTGATCTCATGCGGACGCGGTAATTCAGGCACCGCGCTGTATTCGAGGGGAATATGCAAGAAAAACGTCGTTCCTTTTCCGACCGCGCTTATCGCTGAAATTTCGATATGCAACGCGTCACAGAATTTTTTCGTAATCGCCAACCCTAAGCCGGTCCCGCCGTATTTCTTGGTAATCGAGCGATCCCCTTGCGTAAACGCCTCGAACAGATGCTCCAATTTTTGGGGCGGAATGCCGCAGCCCGTATCCTCGATTTCCATGCGAATGCGGCGCGAATGGCCGCAAAACGTCGTCCGCACGGCGACATGCCCTTCTTTGGTAAATTTCAGGGCATTCCCCAGCAGATTATTCAAAATCTGCTTCATTTTGGTGTAATCGGTCTTCAGGCGCGGCAGGTTGGGGCTGATTTCCGCGCGCAGCGCAAGCGGACGATTGAGCAGCAGCCCCTCGGCGGTGAGCAGCACATCATCAAGAATATCGGAAAAATCCACTTCCTCGATGAACATATCCATCTTGCCCGCCTCGATTTTCGAAAAATCCAGCACGTCGTTAATCAAATCCCGCAGCATCCACGCGGAATGCTTGGCTTTTTGCAGATGTTCGAGCAAGTTCGGCTCAACCGCGCCGCAGAGCGCGGTGTGCGCCAATTCCGTAAAGCCGATCATGGCGGTTAACGGCGTCCGCAGTTCATGGCTCATGTGCGCTAAAAATTCGCTTTTATAGCGGCTCGCTTCCTCAAGTTGGCGGTTCATCCGCCGAAGCTGCTCTTCGGCCTGCTTGCGATGCGTCATGTCGTGCAGCACGATGACCGCGCCGGTGCGCGTCGAATTGACCGGCATCGGCGAACCGGTCAAACTGACCGGAATCATCTCATGCGCGCGCGTAACGAGCCAATATTGATCGGACGCATGATGCTCCCCGGCGGCGATGGCGGAAAAAAGCGGGCAGGCGTTCCCTTCGACCTGCTCGCCGGTTTCGGCGTGATAGCGCAGAATGCCCTGAAATTCACGGCCTAACAATTCCGCGCGCGGGACGTTCAGCAGGTGCTCGAAGGCAGGATTCACGAACGTCATGCGCTGGCGCTCGTCTATGACGCATAAGCCGTCGTGGATGCTGTGCGTAATTAAACGAAACCGCGTCTCTTCTTCGGCAATGACCGCTTTATGCCGCCGAATCGTCCGCGCGGCGACGAGCAGACCGCCGATCGTGGCCGAGATGGCCGCCCACGCAAGATACGCGCTGCGGTGATATTTCCAAATCGTCGCGTCCCGCGAATAGGAGGCGAAATAGCCGATATGACGGCGCTGCATATCCGCGAGCGGCACGAACACTGTGAGAAATTCCTGCTGCCGCAACACATGCCGCACGGCGAACTCCCGTTCTTCATCGAGATGCTCGGCGACTTCCGGCGTCATGGCGGCGTTGAGTTGATCAATTGTCCGACGCCCTTCATGCACGAACACGTTCATCGTATCCTGCGCGTAACCGCCGTGAAACGCGCTCGGCGCGTATGCGCCGGAAGCGGCCTGCGCCCCAAGCCGGCCGGCGCGCAGCAGAATCACCATTTCGCGCATGAACAACTCTTTCATTTTGTCGCGGATGCTTTCGAACGAAATGCCGATTTCAAGGCAGCCGAGATAGTTGTCGTAATCGAAAATGGGAAACAGATAGCGAAAGCCCGGCGCGCCGTTGCTGGAGTCAAAGCCCGACATTGGCAGGTTGAGACGCTCCACCAATCGCGCGCCGTAGCTTTGCTCTTCGAGTTGGCCGGGGAGGTGAAACGTTAACAGCGTGACATGCTGCTCTTGCGCCTGCCCGCGCCGCGCCGCCAAGAGGCGATCCAGCCCGGCCCGAAGCGCGCCGCGCTGCTCCGGCGAGGCCGTGCGGGCCTCGCGCAGCATGGCGAACATCTCTGCGTTTGCGGCGATTTCTTCAAAAATGGTATGCGCAGTGCGTTCATGTGTCATGCAAATCGCCCGGTATGCGATTTTCAAGCGGTCGCTCTCTTCCTCAAAATACCGGCGCGTTTTCAGCCTGACCTGCTCATGCAGCAGCAGGCCGCTGACGCAAATGCCCACCCCCAAGACGAGCATGTCCTTCATCCATCGTGTTCGCATACGTTCCTTTATTAGACCTCTTGCAAAAGTCTCTTCCGTTCGCCCTGAGTGTGTCGAAGGGCGCGCTTGATCGTTGAAATACGCTCTTCGACAGACTCAGAGCGAATGGAGTATCGAGGAGTATGCAAGAGGTCTATTTTCTAAAACGGCGGCGCGTTCCGCCGCCGTAGCGCCTCACAAGGCTATTTTTTCCGCTGCGCGGCGGCGATTTTCGCTGACAAATCCGCTTTTGCGGTTAGCGCGGCTTCGTCAGCAGTCTCCTCAAATTCCCGCGCTTGCAGGACGTTCAAAAGTTCCTGCGCAAAGCGTTTGCTGGTGTTGGCAATGATGTGATGCATCTGCTTGGCGCGTTTCCCGTCAATTTGATCCAAAATGCCGCTCACGCTGGCGACCATCTCTTTTTCGACGATTTCGTGCGCATGCTTTTCCGCTTTCGACGCGACGCGCACCGGAAAATCATACAGAAAGAGCTTGGCGTCATGGGGGGAAAAATCGCGCCAGCGCGCAATCGGGAGGCGCAGCCCGACCACGCTGCTTGTCGGAAATTCCGAGCCGGGCGCATGCAAAAACTCCCCTGTAAACGCCGACAGCGCGGGCGCATGCCCGACGAGCATCACGGCGGAATAGGCGTCATCCAGCGACAAAATCACATCTTCAATGCCGTCCGATTCTTTCTGATACAGTTCCTCTTTCGAAACAATGCGCGCCGGATCACTGCCGAACGTTTCGGCGAACACCTGCGCGGTTTCGATGGCGCGTCTGGCCGGGCTTGACAAAATGGCATCCGGCAACATGCCATGTTTTTGCAAGCGGACGCTCAGTGCGTGCGCTTCTTGCCTGCCGATTTTCGACAATTTGCGCTGCATGTCCGGCTCTTTCTTGCGGCGCGGCGCGGCTTTTCCATGTCTGACAAGATACAGAGTTTTCATAGCGCGTGATTCTCTCACGCTCTGCGCCCTGCTGAATCGGCAGATTTCGCTTGACGATCCACTCGGGCGGCAGAAAAAAATAGATGTTTCATTTCCGCCCCATTTCACGCCGAAAAGCAAGCGGGAGCGGGCGGACTGTTCGCGTTAAAAGCGCGTGCGTACTCATGCCTTTTGTACGTTCAGTATATTAACATCTGATGAGGATTGCGTTAAGATTTCCTTAAATCCGGCATGTTCAAACATGGAAAGGCTAACGCATTTTTAACAAAACGCTCATTGATTTTGAATATCGCGGCATAATTTCTCGAAAAAGAACATGAGCTTGGGAGGAGCAAAACATGGCAAAAGAAGCGATTTTAGTCGTGGAAGACGAAGAAGATATTTCGGAGTTAGTCCAATATAACCTGCGGAAAGATGGGTATCAGGCGGATGGCGTCACGTCGGGCGAAGACGCGCTGCGCAGCGTCAAATCCGCCGCGTACGATCTCATTATTCTCGATTTGATGCTGCCGGGCGTGGATGGGCTAAGCGTCTGCAAAGCCCTGAAAGCCGACCGCGCGACCGCGCACATTCCGATTATTATGCTGACCGCCAAAAGCGAGGAAACCGATATTGTCGTCGGCTTGGAGCTTGGCGCGAGCGATTACGTGACGAAGCCGTTCAGCCCGCGCGTCCTGCTGGCGCGCGTGAAAGCCGTGCTGCGGCAGCGCCAGCCCGCCGAAGCCGCCCCGTCCGACGTGATCGCCATTCACAATCTGCGCATTGATCCGTCGCGCTACGAAGTCCTGTTCAAGGGCGAATCCCTGAAATTAACCACCACCGAATTTGGCATTTTAGTCTGTTTGGCGCGGCGTCCCGGCTGGGTCTTCACGCGCTATCAAATCGTGGATGCTGTGCGCGGCGAAGATTACATCGTTACTGACCGCGCCGTTGACGTGCAGATCGCTGGACTGCGCAAGAAACTCGGCGACGCCGGGCAGTATATTGAAACGATTCGCGGCGTCGGCTATCGCTTGAAGGAGACCTTATGAACACGCGTCGCCCCTTGATTGCGCAAATTTATCCGCCGTATCTCGCGCTGGCCGCGCTGGCCGCGCTCGCGCTTTCGCTGTACGCCTCGCAGGAAATGAAGGCCGAACATCTCAGCAAAATCCGGGAACAATTGGAAGTTCACGCCCGCGCATTTCAGCGCGTTCTGGAGGAATCGGCGCGCGCCGGAACGCCGGACGCATGGGAAACGGCGGCGCAAGCTGACGTTGATCGGCTCTGCAAGGGCTTCGGCGAAACGCTGCGCAGCCGCATCACCGTAATTTTGGCGTCGGGAACGGTCATCGGCGATTCGCGGGAACTGCCGCCGCGCATGGATAATCACGGCGACCGCCCGGAAATCCGGCAGGCGTTGGCCGGGCAAGTCGGCATGGCGACGCGCCACAGCTACACGCTGGACGCGGAAATGATGTACGTGGCGATTCCGGTGGAGCAACATGGCCGGACGCTCGCCGTCATTCGGGCGGCGACGAGCGTGAGCGGCATTCAGCGCGTCTTGCGCCCGATGTATGGGCGCATTGCGGCGGGCGGCGTCGCGGTCGCCCTGATTATCGGCGCGATCAGCTTTGGGCTGGCGTATCGCATCAGCAGGCCGCTGCAAGCGATGACGGCAGGCGCGAGCCGGTTCGCGTCCGGCGCGCTGCAAGAACCGATTGTCGTGTCCGGCTCGCGGGAAATTTGCACCGTCGCGGACGCGCTGAACCGCATGGCGGCGCAATTGCATGATCGCATCGAAATCATTACGCAGCAGCGCAACGAACTTGAAGCGATTTTGAGCAGCATGGTCGAGGCGGTGATTGTGCTTGATGCCGAGTCGCGCATTATTCGCTGTAATCAGGCCGCCGGAAGGCTGTTTCGCTTTTCTCTCGACGCCGCGTTCATGCGCGACGCGCATGAGGTGATTCGCCAGATTGACGTGCAGCGTTTTGTCGCGGCGACGCTGAGCAGCGCGACGCCGGTTGAGGCGGAAATTGAACTGAATTCCGGCAACGAGCAATTTCTGCGGGCGCATGGCACGCTGCTGCGCGTCGCGGAAAATCAGCCGTCCGGCGCGTTGTTGGTGTTTCACAATATCACGCGGCTCAAGCAGCTTGAAAACATGCGCCGCGATTTCGTGGCGAACGTGTCGCACGAGTTGAAAACGCCGATTACGTCTATTACCGGCTTTGTCGAGACGCTGCGCGACGGCGCGATCAACGACCCGGAACATGCGTCGCGCTTCCTCAATATCATCGCCAAAAACGCGGCACGGCTGCATGCGATTATCGCGGATCTGCTCGCGTTGTCGAAGATCGAACAGGACGAAGGGAGCGGCTCGCTGCCGCTGCGCCCGGGCAATTTGAATGACGTGCTGAAAACGGCGATCACGCTGTGCGCGCCGCAGGCCGAAGAAAAGCGCGTCACGCTCTCGCTGAGTTGCCCGGAAACCATTGCGGTGACGATGAATGCGGACTTAATTGAGCAGGCGGTGATGAATCTGCTGGATAACGCGATTAAATACAGCGAGCCGGGCAGCCCAGTTGTCGTGCAGGTGACGCGGGATGGCGACGCGGTGATGATTGCGGTGCAGGATGTCGGTTGCGGCATTGCGCCGGAGCATCTGCCGCGCGTGTTTGAGCGATTTTATCGCGTGGATAAAGCGCGCAGCCGCGATCTCGGCGGCACGGGCTTGGGGCTGGCGATTGTCAAGCATATCGTCAACGCGCATCACGGCAGCGTGTCGGCGCAGAGCGCGTTGGGGAAAGGCAGCACGTTTTGGATTTCGCTGCCCGCGCCGCATTTGGCAATCTGATCAGGTCTCTTTCTAAAAAATACCCCCTTTTCTCCTTGCGGAGAAAAGGGGGGTTGGATTTCCTGCGCCCTTATTATTTTGCGTCTTCTTCTTCCCACTTCATCGCGCGTTGCACCGCTTTCTTCCAACCCTTATAGAGTTTTTCGCGTTCAGTTGCGCCCATGAATGACGCGAATTTCCGATTCACGTTCCAATGTTCGGCAATCGTCTTTTGATCCGGCCAGAAACCGACGGCCAACCCGGCGAGATACGCCGCGCCTAACGCCGTTGTTTCCGTCACATCCGGTCTTTCAACCGGCACGCCCA
>CAZCGG010000049.1:0-2656 GCA_964498135.1 uncultured Candidatus Moduliflexus sp. | reverse complement strand
GCCGCGCCTAACGCCGTTGTTTCCGTCACATCCGGTCTTTCAACCGGCACGCCCAGAATATCGGCTTGGAACTGCATGAGGAAATTATTGGCGCATGCGCCGCCATCCACCCTCAATTCTTCCAATTTAATCCCGGAATCGGTCTGCATGACTTCCAACACGTCGCGGGTTTGATACGCAATGGACTCCAACGTCGCCCGGATGATATGATCTCGTCCAGAGCCGCGCGTCAAGCCGACGATTGCGCCGCGCGCATACATATCCCAATATGGCGCGCCCAAGCCGACAAAGGCGGGCACCACATAGACGCCTTGCGAGTCGGTCACTTTCGTCGCAAAATATTCGCTGTCTTTGGCGTCATGAATCAGTTTGGCGCTGTCGCGCAGCCATTGCACCGCCGCGCCACTGATGAAAATACTGCCTTCCAGCGCGTATTCGACTTTATTGTTGATGCCCCAAGCGATTGTCGTCAATAACCCATTTTTCGAAGGCACGCGCTTTTCGCCGGTCATCATCAGCATGAAGCAACCTGTTCCGTAGGTGTTCTTTGCCATGCCGGGCGTATAACAGGCTTGGCCGAACAGCGCGGCTTGTTGATCGCCAGCATCACCGGCAATCGGGATTTCTGTGCCGAACAATTGCGAATCCGACTTTCCATAGACCGCGCTCGACGGTTTCACTTGCGGCAGCATCGAAGCGGGAATATCGAGTTCCCTCAAAATTCGTTCATCCCATTGCAGATATTTAATATTATACAACATCGTCCGGGAGGCGTTGCTGTAATCGGTCACATGCACGCCGCCTTTCGTGAGATTCCAGATGAGCCATGTATCAATATTTCCGAAGAGCAATTCCCCTTTTTGGGCTTTTTCCCGCGCGCCCGGAACGTTATCAAGAATCCATTTCACCTTTGTGCCGGAGAAATAGGCGTCAATCACCAAGCCGGTATTTTCTTGAATATATTGCGCTAACCCTTTATTCTTTAAGTCATCGCAAATGCCCGCCGTTCGGCGGCACTGCCAGACAATCGCATTATACACCGGCTTTCCGGTGCTTTTTTCCCATACGACCGTCGTTTCGCGTTGGTTCGTAATCCCAATCGCGGCGATTTCGTCGGCTTTCGCGCCAACTTTTTCAATCACTTCTTTGGCAACGGCGAGTTGGCTGTCCCAAATCTCCAGCGCATTATGCTCAACCCAACCGGCTTTGGGGAAATATTGCGTAAATTCTCGCTGCGCCGTTTTGACGATACGGCCTTCATGATCAAACAGGATCGCTCTTGAACTCGTTGTGCCTTGATCTAATGCTAAAATATATCTCTTGTCCATAGTCTTTCTTCTCCGAATATTATCCTATGTTTTGCCGATTGACACAGAATCAATCGGCTTGATCACGACAACTTCCTTTGCGAGCCGAAAGGCAGATTAGCCCGGAAACACGGTCAAAACCATTTTCCACACGATGGCAGCGATCACGGCGCCAGCAAATGGACCCGCTACCGGTACCCAAGAGTATCCCCAGTCAGAATCGCCTTTGCCGGGAATCGGCAGAATCGCATGAGCGATGCGCGGCCCTAAATCACGAGCAGGGTTGATTGCGTACCCGGTCGGTCCGCCGAGGGACAAACCCATTGACCACACCATGAACCCATAGACAACGTTCGAGAGAGACAGATTCACCGCCTTCGCTGCCTCAGTCGCGCCGCCAAAACTCTTGCCAATTCCGAAGATGCACAGGAGCAGGCATGCTGTTCCTAACGCTTCGCACAGGAAATTCGCGCCGAGGCTGCGAATCGCCGGGCCGGTCGAAAACACGGCCAATTTCAATCCTTTATCTTCCGTCGGAGCCCAGTGCGACCAATATTGCAGCCATACTAACACCGCGCCGACAAATCCACCTGCCAGCGTTCCGGCGAAATGGATCGGAAGGTCTCCCCATCCCTCGCCGGTGAGTACCGCAAATGCCAACGGCACGGCGGGGTTGTTTGCGCCGCCAAAAATTCCGCCAACATATCCTGACATGACCACCGCAAAACACCACCCGGCGGTAATGACGATCCAGCCCCCGCCATTTCCTTTTGAGTGTTTCAACAGCACATTTGCGACAACCCCGTCGCCTAACCAGATCAACATCATTGTGGCGAGCAAATCCGCAATAAACATTGACATACCGCACTCTCCTTATAAAAGATTATTGTTACGAACTCCTTCTACGAACGACACGGCAGATGCCCTCTTGCAACGCTCGTCAACAATGGTTCACTTGCCCTGCAAGATCAACTGCTGCCATCTACGGCATTATTCGCGCTCGTTGGCATTGCACGGAGACTTCCGCAGCCGTGAACGCCTCGGAAGTCCGCCGTAATGCGCTGATGACGAATAATGCCGCATCAGACACTATCCCAGCGCGCATGGCCTGTTGATAGTGGCTAATACATGACGCCTCCCTTTTGATAGAAGCAAGCATTGATAATTGATGAAAGACTTCAAAAGTTTTCAAGACGTTTGAAGTCTCACCCTCATAAAAATCAATGCTCATCTCTATGAAAGAGGCGGCTTTTGCTAATCCCACGGAAAGGTATAATTCATCGAAAAACGTTTACGGATTTCATTCATTTGCTTCTGCAAGACAGCCGGAACGGGGCAGCCGTGTTCTT
>CAZCGG010000048.1:20299-22272 GCA_964498135.1 uncultured Candidatus Moduliflexus sp. | reverse complement strand
CGTTTCCGCTTGATATTCAAGCCTATTCACCATATCCGGGTCGCAGAGCCACCCCGGTTATCAAAACAAGGAGCAGTCATGCAGCGAGCTATTCTTGTCATTGCCGCGTACATTGCGGCGCAAATGCTGGCGGATGTCGCCAGTTTGAAGATTATTCTGTTTTACGGGTTGTCAATGGATGCAGGCACGTTCGTGTATCCGCTCACCTTTACCCTCCGCGATCTCGTTCACAAAATGTTAGGCGTTGCCGCCGCCCGCACTCTGATTTTCGCGGCTGCCGGAATCAACCTCTTCATGGCGGTTCTGTTCTGGTTTGTGGCAAAACTTCCGGCGGATATGTCCGTCGGGCCGCAAGCGGAATTTGCGGCAGTGCTGTCGCCGGTCTGGCGCATCGTCATGGCCTCCATCGTCGCGGAAGTAATTGCCGAATTGATTGACACGGAAGTCTATCGCCTCTGGGAACGCAAATTTTTCGCACGGCTGCAATGGGGGCGTGTCTTGTCGAGCAATGCCGTCAGCGTGCCAATTGACAGTGTAGTGTTTTCGCTGATTGCCTTTTATGGCGTGATGCCGACCTCCGTGGTGTGGGGCATCGTGCTGAGCAATATCTTGGTAAAAGGCGCGACGACGCTCATCAGCATTCCGTTGATTTACGCCGTGCCATCCAAAACGGCGGCATTCCAAGAAGAGCAGGCGTCAGCCTAATGTTCGGATCGAGACGTTTGAAGCCTTCAAGACTTCAAGCGTCTGGTCAACACGAGGGGGAAAATGTGAATTTTCCCCCTCGTTCTGTTTTGACGCGCCAACATTGCCACCATGCAAAAACCACGCACAAAGTTCTTGACAACTCCGAGAGAGTGAGGTAAGGTCAAAGGATTGAACGAGTTCACGCGATGCCGCCCGTCTCGGCGTCGCAAGCGCGGCGGCCTGCCTGCCGGTCTTTTTTTCGAGGGAATGCGTATGAAATCTTTCCAGCAAGTTCTATGCCTCTTGAGTTGCGCTGTGGTGATGCTGCAAGGCTGTCAGCATCCGCGAGCGCTCTATGAAGAACCCCCTTTGCCGCCTATCGAACAGGGGAAAGCGCATGAATACCGCCATCAATATGCGAACGCAGAGGAGCAATATCGGCAGATTAAAGACGTCGCAACGCAGAACATGACGCTGAATCAATTGAATTCGGCGTGGGAGAACGTCAACGCGAGCATCCTGCGGGCGCAGGAGCGCGTCCAGAGCGCTCCCGATTCCGCGCAGGCGCGTTTGGGCTTGGCGCAGGAATATTACCAGAAAGGGGTGCTTTGCACGCGCTATCTCAAAGACGCGCAGGGGAATTATCCCCGCGACTTTGTGGCAAACGAGCGCGAATTTTTTTACACGGAATCCCTGCGTCAGGCGAAAAAAGCCCTCCGGCTCGAAAAAGACATGCCGGAAGCCTACCTGCTGATGAGCGAAGTCTATGTCGCCAACGACCGTCCCGACCTTGCCGCGCGGCATCTGCGACGCTTGATTACAGCCCATCCCCAGTACGCCAGAGGCTATTACGCTATCGGCAAAATCTATCTGGACACGAAGCAATATGATCGCACGGAACGCTATTTTATCCGCACGATCAAGCTCGACCCGGATTGCATTGACGCCTATTATTTGTTGGGGCGGTTTTACCTCGATAAACAGTGGTATGATTATTCCGCCGCGACGTTTCTGGAAATCCTGCGGCGGCGTCCGAATGACGTGGCCTCGTTTGACGCGCTCATTCAGGCGTCGCACGAGTTGGGCAAATTTTACATCGAAGACGGCCATTACGATCAGGCCATTGTGATTTTCCAAGAAATTTTGCGCGTGAAATCATCGTATCCGGTGCATCAAAGCCTGCTGCTGGCAAAACAGCGCAAAGCCGAAGCCGCCGCTGCCGCCGAAGACGCGCGGAAAAAGGCGTTAGAAGAAAAACTGATCGCGCAGATCGCGCAGCCGGATGT
>CAZCGG010000048.1:14228-20199 GCA_964498135.1 uncultured Candidatus Moduliflexus sp. | reverse complement strand
CGCGGAAAAAGGCGTTAGAAGAAAAACTGATCGCGCAGATCGCGCAGCCGGATGTGCCGCTGGTTGCCCCTGCCGCCGAGCCGACGCCGGACGCCGCGCCTGCTGAGCCAACTCCTGAAGCGCAGGAAACGCCCGCTGCCACGCCAACGCCCGAGATTCAGGCCGTCCAACTTCGGAACGCTCCGGCCGCGCTTGCGAATGCCGACATTCTGGACATGATCAAACAGCGCGGCTTCCATCATCCGAACGATTTATCCACATGGGGCTTATCCACGCCGGTCAAAGGCACGATGCAGCACGGTTACGAGAAACAAGCGCTTGGCGAAGTCAATGTCGTCAAAGATCACGCGACCGGCCTGATGTGGCAGCAAGGCGGCTCGCCGGATACGCTCAATTGGAATCAGGCCAAAGAATATGCGGCACAGTTGAATCAGCAGTCGTATGCCGGATTTGCCGATTGGCGGATGCCGACGATTGAAGAGCTTGCTTCGCTGCTGGAATTTGAGCAGAAGAATAGTTCGCTGTATGTTGACGCCGCCTTTGAGCCGGCGCAAACCTCCTGCTGGAGCACCGATACGGTGGCCTCGCAAAATTCCGCGTGGGCGGTTTCGTTCAATAACGGCCATATCTATTACGATCCGTTGGATCGCGCCAATTACGTCCGCGCCGTGCGGACGCTGCCATAGCCGTCTTCCTCTCGCCGGAGCGCGCGTCGAAGCCGCGTTCCGGCGATGATTTGTTCAAATACTGGAATGCTTGGCGTATTGGATGGCATGCAACTGACATGATGAAATTATTGGTATTCGTGCTGAATAAAGAAGAATTATTGGAAGAGGTGCTTGTGGCCTATGTAGAAGCCGGAATCACGGGCGCGACCATTCTTGATTCCGAAGGTATGGGGCGATTTCTGACATACGAAGTGCCGTTGTTTGCCGCCTTCAAAGATTTCATGAAAGGCAACAAACCCTATAACAAAACCATTTTCTCCGTTGTCACACATAATGAACGCATCAAAAAATTAGAAAAATTATTGGATAATATCTGCGGCAATCTCGATGAACCGGGAACGGGCATTCTGTTTACGCTCCCAGTGGATTATGCGCGAGGATTAATGCAAGACGAAGAGGAGGAATCATCATGCTGAAATTGTCCGATATTTTGGACAAACGTTGCATCAAATTGGACATGTACGCGACCAAAAAGCGGGAAGCGATTGAGGAATTGGTCAATCTGCTGCTAAAAACCGGCAACGTGAAAAATATGAAAGGGCTGGTTGATGAGCTTGTTGAGCAGGAACAACTTGTTTCGACCGGCATCGGCGAGGGGATCGCGATTCCGCATAAGCTTGTCAATAATGTCGAACATGCGGTCATGGCCTTTGGCAGAAAATCGGCAGGGATTCAGTTTAATGCGATTGACCATCAGCCCGTGTCGCTGGTCTTCTTGATTTTAGGGCCGAAAAGCAAGCCGACGGAACATCTGCAATTGCTGAGCAAGCTGTCGCGGTTGCTCCATACCCCGCATTTAAAGCATATCCTGCTGCATGCGCAGACCTCGGAAGAAATCTGGCAGGCGTTACGCGGTCAGGAAGAAGGCGATTGAGCATCAAACGAATGCCATGAACGTTTTGACGGTCTGGAAACTTGTAAGAATCCTGCTGACCACGCTGTATTTACTGGTCGGCTGGGTCTTGTTCACCGGCACGACGGCGCTGTCGTCGCTAACGGTGGGGCTGATGTTCTGTCTCGGCGTGGCCGCGCTGACGTACAGCGTGTTTATTGATGAGCAGGAAGCGCACCGAAAATCCCTGCTGCCGCATATTCATTGGCTGCTCTTGTTCCTGTTGGTCGTCGTCTATAAAATGTACATCGCCAGTTTTCAAGTGCTTTTTAACGTTATGCGCGGCGACATCAACCCGCGCGTCGTGCATTTCCGCACGCGGCTGCGCTCCGATGTCGCCCGCGTGATTTTAGCCAATTCCATCACCCTGACGCCCGGCACGATTACGCTGAATCTCGACGACGATCATCTGATCGTGCATTGGCTCGACGCGAAAACGCTGCATTCCAAATATGCCGGAGAACTCATCAAAGAGGATTTCGAGGCGTTATTGAAACGGGTATTTATATGATATTCTTTTCGTGCAATGCCATGATGTATTTTTTTCTTGCGTCAACAATGGTCAGCATGATTCGCGTCGTGCGCGGCCCGTCGCCGGTTGACCGCATGATTGGGCTGAATCTCGTCTCCGCGCAGACCTTGGCGATTCTCGTGCTGGTTGCCGTCAATAAACAATTGGCCGTCTATCTTGACGTGGCGATGGTGTACGCGATTTTCGGCTTTGTCGGGATGTTGGCAATCACCAAATATTTCAGCAGGCAAGACGCTCCATCGAACCCCGATCAGTCCAATAAATAAAATGTAAAAAATAACCTCGCCTTTCGAATGGCGGCCTCCCGTTCGTGCTGAGCTTGTCGAAGCGCGAACCCCCTTCGACAGGCTCCGGGCGAACGGCGAGGTTATTTTTTAAACGTTACTAACACGAAATAATAGCGAAGGGAGAGGGCTTTTGGCATGAATTGGCTCGCGCAGCTTTTTTTTCTGTTCGGCATCATTTTCAGCATCATGGGCAATGTCGGCGTGCTGCTGTTTCCTGATGTTTATACGCGCCTGCAAGCCTCGTCAACATGCAGCACAACGTCAGTCGTGTCAGTCTTCATCGCGGCCATGCTGAGCGAAGGCTTTTCTCCGCTCAGCGGCAAAATCTTGGTCATCACCTTTTTTTTCTTAATCACGAGTCCGGTCTCCTCGTATATCGTCGCGCGGTTCGCGTGGAATCAAGATATTGTCGCATGGCGGAAATTTAAGCAACCTTCCTCTGAGGAATCGGCGCAATGACGGAATTGCTGCTCGCGCTGCAACTGATGATGAGTTGTTTGGCGTTGCGCGCCAAAGATTTGCTCAATGCGGTTATTTTTCTCGCGGTATTCAGCCTGCTGAACGCGCTGCTGTTCTTTTACCTGCATGCGCCGGACGTCGCCTTGACCGAAGCGGCTGTCGGCGCGGGCATTTCAACGTTTGTGTTTGTGTGGGTGATTCATAAAACGGGGCGGCGCGATGACACGTAACATGAAATGGCGGCCATGCGCCGGATTGCTCCTGCTGTTCATCGCATTGGCGGGCCTATTGCTGTATGCGATCCGCATGGATCCCGCGCCGCCGGAAACGACAGCCTATTTCTTCCGGCGCGGCGTCGCGGACACCGGCGCGCTCAACCTTGTCACCGGCATTTATCTCGGCTATCGCGGTTTCGATACGTTAGGGGAAACGATTGTGCTGATGCTGGCAGTGTCCGGCGTGATGTTCCTCATCGGAAAACGTTCATGAAAAAGACCGACATTTTAGACGTGAGCGCGAGAAAACTTGCGCCGTTTATTCTGCTGTATGGCTGTTATGTCATCGCCTACGGCCATTTGTCGCCCGGCGGCGGATTTCAAGGCGGCGTCGTGTTAGCCTCCGGCGTGATTCTGCTTGCCCTGTGTCATGGCGTCAATCAGGGGCAAACGCTCTTTCCGCCTCATCTCATCGGCCTCACGGAAACCATTGGATTTCTGGCATTTCTCAGCATCGGACTCGTTGGACTCGCGGCGAGCGGCTCTTTTCTTATCAATATTTTCCCTGTCAGAGAAGCCACGCAGACGCCGAATGTCGGGTTTATTTTTCTGTTGAATCTGATCATCGGACTGAAAGTCGGCGCGGGCATGACGCTGATCTGCTTTTATCTGCTGTGGGAAGAATGACGCACGGGAAGGGAGGCGGTGATGTTCAACGGAGCGATGATTTTCGCCATTTTTCTTGTCGGCGCGTGCGGGCTGGTGGTCAAGCGCCATCTGATCAAAAAGGTCATCGCCCTCAACATCATCAGTAGCGCCATCGTGATCCTGTTTATCTATCTCGGCTCATTGCAAGGCGCGTCCGCTCCCATTCTCGTGGATGGCGTCTCAAACATTGTCGATCCGATTCCGCAGGCGCTGATGCTGACCGCGATTGTTGTCGGCGTCTGCACGACAGCTCTTGCGTTGGTTTTGGCCTACAAAATCTATCGCGTTTATCAGACCCTCGATCTCACCGAAATTGAGCGCAACGCCGAACATGACAACGAATAACGCTCCCATCCTGTTGATGATCGCGCCGCTCTTTGGAGCGGGCATCTGTCTGTTAGAAAAGGCGTTTCCCCGCATATCGCTTGCGAAAACTGTCAGCGTAATCGCCTTAGCGGGGTCGCTCTTGCTGCTGATTCCGTTCTTCCCGCAAGCGGGACAGACGCGAATGGTCTATGTTGTCGGCGGCTGGCATCCATCGGTCGGCATTCAGCAGGTTTTCGACGGCATGGCATGGCTGAGTTGCGCCATGATTTTGACGGTCGCCCTGCTGGTGTTGCTGTTTGCTTTTGCGGAGCGGAAATACGACGCGACATTTTATTTTTTGCACCTGATTAGCGTCGGCGGAATGGTTGGCGCGGTCATGGCGGCGGATGTGTTCAATCTGTTTGTCTGCCTTGAAATTTTGGGATTGGCGGCCTATATTCAAATCGCCTATCTTCAAAAAGGCCGCGCGCTGCTTGCGAGTTTTCATTATCTGTTGGTGAGTTCGTTTGGCATGATGTTCGTACTGCTCGGCATTCTGATTCTTTATCAGCAGACCGGCACGCTATCGCTGTTCGACGCGGGCGCATATTGCGCCGCCCATCCTGAAGCGGTTTCGCCTTCGCGCCTTGCGGTCGGATGCGTTGCGCTTATCGCCGGAATCGGCGTCAGAAGCGCGTTCCTGCCATTTCATGCGTGGCTGCCGCACGCTCACGCCAACGCGCCGCATCCAGTCTCAGCCATGCTCTCCGGGTTGGTTCTCAAAGTGTCTTTCATCGCCATTTGGCGCATCACGCAGACGTTTCACCAGATCGCGCTGCGGCCGACATTGCTCTGGATTGGTGCGCTGACGGCGGTATTCGGCGTTGTGATGGCGTTAGCGCAAACCGACTGCAAGTTGCTGCTCGCGTGGCATTCGATTTCGCAGATCGGCTATATTTTGGCAAGTTTCGGCGTCGGGACGCCGCTCGGCATGACCGCCTCATTCCTGCATATTATCAATCACGCGCTGTTCAAAAGTTTGCTGTTTCTCTGCGTCGGCAGCGTGATTCATCTCACCGGCGAGCGCGATTTGAAGCGTCTCGGCGGCCTCAGCCGCGTCTTTCCATGGCTGACCGTCGCGTTTGTGATCGGCGCGGCGAGCATCGCGGGCGTGCCGCCGTTCAATGGATTCGTCAGCAAACAGTTGATGTCCGCCAGTTTGCAGGCCGTCCCGCTTGCGGCGGCGGCGTTATGGCTCGCCGGAATCGGCACGATAGCGTCATTTCTGAAACTGTCCGCCATCTTCCGGCCTCGCCTCGCTCACGTCGAAACGCCGATCCGTCTGCCCAATCTGCCTTATGCCGCGTATGCCGCCTTATTGGGATTGTCGGCGTTATGCGTTCTGAGCGGCGCGTTCGGCGGTTCATGCGCCAATCGCGTCGCCCAATTGCTGTTCGGCAGCCGCTTGACCGAGCCGTTGACGTTGTATTCAGGCTCAACAATGTTTCACGCGCTCATGAGCCTTTTGTTTGGAATTGCCCTGTTTTTTGGCGTAACGAGTCCGCGCGGACAGGCCGCCGCCGCACGTCTTCGCGCCGTCCGCGTTGGAACGAACGCTTCCCTTGTGTTGTTGATTGCGGGATTCGTCTTTTTCGCCCTTGTCACTCTTGCCGTTTGAGATCATATCGAATGAATGGTGTTTCGCGTATGTCATTCCATGTTCAATGCATGCGTCGCCTGCTTGATGGCCTCATGCTCTGTGCGCTTGCGCTGCTCCTCGCAATATTGGTGAACGGCAGCGTGACGCTTGCCGCGCTCAATTTTTCACTGACGGCGCATCACGT
>CAZCGG010000048.1:0-14128 GCA_964498135.1 uncultured Candidatus Moduliflexus sp. | reverse complement strand
TGAACGGCAGCGTGACGCTTGCCGCGCTCAATTTTTCACTGACGGCGCATCACGTCCGCTATATCGGCTTGACGCTCGTTCTCGCCCTGATTCTCCGAAAGTTCCTGACCGGCGCATATTTTTATTCAGACGCGCTGGCGCACCGGCTGAACGTGTCGCCGCATCTGCTGACCTATTGGCTCTGGATGCCCGCGCTGCTGGCAATCGCGGCGGGCGCGGCGATCTGGCTGAATCCCTTGCAGAAAGGGCTGATTGGGACGTATTACGCGACGCCGGATTGGTCGGGCAAGCCGATGTTGACGGCGCGGGACGCCATGCTAAATCTTTGGCGGATGCAGACGACGTTTCCCGAAAAAGAGGAGCAATTCAGCATCGAATGGGCGGGCGTCATCATGATTCCGGCGACTGGCGCATATCAATTCGCCACGCGCTCCGACGATGGCTCGGAACTCCTGATTGACGGGCAGCGCGTGGTGGATAATCGCGGGCGGCACGGCATTCAAGAGCAGAGCGGCGGCATCCGGCTTGAACAAGGGGCGCACGCCCTGCGCGTTCGCTATGCGCAGGAGACGGGCGGCGCGGATTTTCAAGCCTTTTGGACGCGGCCGCGCCATCCGCGCGCGTTGCTGGCGCGCGCCCTGCTGCTGCCGGAAGCGCCGTCGCGCCGCGCCTTACTGCTCGGCCAAATCTGCCGTTTTCTAAGTCGTGTCAGCTTCTTCGCGCTGCTCATCTGGCTGATGCTGAGCGTTTTGCTCGGCGTCAGCCATCGCCGCGCCCTTGCGCGTTTGATGAAAAACGGCGCAATCGCCCGCCTGCTGAAATTCATCGGCCTGACGAATCCGCCGACGACCGAAACCGGCGCGTTTCGGTGGCGCGTCTCGCTCGCCGCGCTGCTCGGCTACACGCTGATCAGCCTTGGCTGGACCTATCCGCTCATCCGCGATTTCTCGACGAACGTGACCGGTTTAGGCGGCGACCGCTACATCTGGCTGTGGGATATGTGGTGGATGAAAACCGCGCTGCTCAAGCTGCGCGTGTCGCCGCTGTTCACCGATTACCTGTTTTATCCGGGCGGCGTTCACTTGGCGTTTCATGATTCGATGTGGCTGAATTCCCTGTTTTCCGTGCCGTTGCAAAGCCTGTTTTCGCGCGTCGAACTCTACAATTTGTTCTTCCTGAGCAGCTACATTCTCGGCGGTTTCGGGACGTTTCTGCTGGCGCGGTATCTGACGAACGCGCCGCTTGCCGGGTTTGTCGCCGGATTGATTTTCGCGTTCTGGGGCGGGCGGGCGTATTATTGCGATCAACTGAGTTCGGCCTCGATTCAGTGGTTTCCGTTTTGCGTGTTCTATCTTGCCAAAACGCTACGCGAAACGCCGTACCGCTTTCCCGCGCTCGCTGGGCTGTTCTGGGCGATGAGCGCGCTGTCCGGCTGGTACAACGCGGTCTTCGTGTCGCTGCTGGTCGGCGCATGGTTAGTCTATGCGGCCTGCGCCGAATGCCGCCGGTTCTTTTCTTGGACGGGCATCAGCCGGATTGCGCTGATGCTCCTGCTCTTCGCCGCGCTGATGTTTCCGTTTCTCGCCCCGATGCTGACGGATATTTTCACCGGCGAAGATTACATGAAATATGAATTGATTCCGAGCGATTGCGCGAGCGTGAACGCGCTGCTGCTGCCCGGCGCAAATCATGGCGTGTTGGGCAAATTCGTCCGCTATGGCTACGCGAGCATTGACGCGCCGCCGCAATGGGGCGTGACCGGCGCGGCGTTCATCGGCTACACGACGCTGGCGCTCTGCGCGTATGCGGCGTGGCGCGTCAACCGGCGGGAAACCGCGTTTTGGCTGATTGCCGCGCTGGCCTTTGTCGCGCTGGCGCTCGGCCCGCGCCCGCAATTGTTTGCCAAAACTTACAACCGCGTGCCGCTGCCGTTCGCGTTGCTGCAATATCTGCCCGCGTTGAATATTATCAGGCTGCCGGTGCGCTTCATGATTCCGGCGATGCTCTGCGGCGGCGTGGCTGCCGGGTACGGCTGCGCGGATCTATTGCGCCGCGTCCGCTGCCGCGCCGCCGCGTTTGTGCTGATTTCAGCCGCGATCCTGTTTGAATTTTATCGCCCATTATACATCACGCCGCTTGAGGAAACGCCCGCGTTTTATGCCGAACTTGGCCGCGACGCAGACGATTACGCGATTTTGGAATTGACGCGGCTCGGCATCTGGGAACATAGCTCCGCGCGGTCGTCGCTTTTCCAAACCACGCACCAGAAGCGGCTTTTTCACGGCCATATTTCCCGCGTGCCGCTTGCCGATTATCATCAGGCGTACCTGCTGTACACGGTGTTTGACGATCTGCTGACGCAGCCCGAAGAAGCTCTTGCGCAGGCGGAATTCAGCGTCGAGGCGCATCAGCGAAAGATTCTGCCGCTTCTCGCGCATTATCGCGTGCGTTACGTCACGTTATATTATGATTATGCGCACGGCGGATTCGCGGAGAACGCGCGCCGTTTAGAGTGGCTGTTCGGCGGAATCGCCGCCGAAGGCGCAGGAATGCGGCTGTTTCGCGTCGAAGCCGCGCCGCCCGCGAGCAACCAGCTTTTTCCCGCGTTCGGGATAGGGCCGCTGCGGTTTGACGCGCACACGCCGCCCACACGGACGGCGGCGAATCTCGGCGAATTCAAGCTGTTGAATGTTGACGGTCTGACGCAGGCCGTGATTGCGTTTGAAATCAAACACGCGCGGCAGGAGGCGACGCCGATTGAATTGCTGGTGAATAATCAGCCCATCGCAACGGTCAGCGCGGCGGATTGGACGGCAGTGAGGCTTTCCGCGCCGTTGTGCGCCGGAGAGAATACGCTGAAATTGCGCCTCGTCGGAAATATGGATACGAACGTCTCACAAGTGGATGAGGATATGTATCTGCGCGGCGTGACCATGCGCTGAAGCCGCGCTCGAGGGGAGACTTCAAAAGTCTTTAAGACTTTTGAAGTCTTTTATCAATTATCAACGCTTGCCTCTATAAAACAATGGTCGGCTGTTTTTTCCTTATCCAAAACGCTAATCCATACACAGCCATCCCTAAAAGGAACACGTATTGAATAGCAATAAATCTTACGTCTTTTATCCAATATAAACCAATTCCAATGACATCTACAATAATCCAATAAATCCAGCTTTCGTTTTTTCTTATCGTGGTAAGATACATAGCGACAAAACTCATTACAGTTGTAAGCGCGTCTAAGAATGGATATGACGCTGGCTCAGGGAAGATTGAGGGCATCCAGATATGAAAGCGCGAGACGCAGAACGATAGCAATAGCGTTGCAATTGCCGTCACAAGCGCTGCCGCTATTATTCCATGTATCTTGCTCCATTCAGTCATGACCTCATTGTGTTTATTTTTTTGTTTCTGCCAGGTTATCCAGCCGATAATGCTGATAACCAAATAATACAACTGCTCCATCATGTCGGAGTATAATTGTATTTGATAAAACAGGATACCATACAAAATGACCGAGATAATTCCAACAGGCCATGTGATAATATTCTTTCTTGAGATAAGAAAAACAGAAGCGAAATAGAGAATTGTTCCGATGCATTCTATGTAGCTTAATGGGTAATTCCCGATGTTTACGAGTATCGTATTTACACTTAGCAGTTTCCACATTTTTTCAGTGCCTCGATAGAATTTTTAACAATATTAAATCGTTCTTCCAATGAACCAGACAACAAAATATAGGGAATATGATATTTTTTCAATAGCTCTATGTTAATCGCTTGCAGTTGCTCTCTTGAACCCGGGGTTCGATCCCATGTATTTTCAAAAGGAATATCAATATCGCATAAGAAAACATGTTTATATTTATAGAGGTTTGACGCGACGTTATTTTCTAATATAACAGAGACTTTGCCAAAGTAATACCATGAATATGCCAACGTTGTTATCGTTGTCGTATCAATAAATACAATATCTTTATCATCTTTGCTAACATTCTCCTCTAATGTATTCTGTTCTGTTGAAACGATTTCCAGATCATTCATCGTGAGGCGATGATTTTTTTGGAATTGAAACCAATAATCTCTTCCATATTCTTTGCAATACGCGCCCGCTAATAATTCGGCGGAGTATGCCGAAATTGTTGATTTCCCGGTAGATGGCCCGCCAAGAAAATATAATTTGGGCTTCATGCAATCAAATACGCATTTTGAAACGAATTGCTTGGCAGATAATAGATCATTTCTAATCATTGTGGAACTGATGCGATAGTTATTTCGCTCCAAATCAACGATCCGGTTCTTGCAATGCAACGCGCTGCTCACATATTCGCCGTAACGTTCGCTTGAAAAAAACGAATCAATGATTTTATCTTTCAGTAATTCTTTGAGGTACTCGTTTTGCTTGTCTATGATGTCTTTCGTATAACCTGTTTCTTGCGGGCCATCTTCTGCAATAATCACTTCAACGGCAGGGAAGAGTTCTTTTATCCAGCTTGCGCGAATATGGGTGGGAATCTCTGTTGTTTCCGAAGCATTGTAAATAATGACGATGACATGATCCATCTCTTGCAACGCTGTCGAGATGACATATTCATGCCCTTTATGAAGAGGAGCATATTTCCCAAGCATGCATCCGATTTTCATTTCTTCTTCTTTTCATGCCCACCCTTTGCGCTCCGGTGCAAGCAGATCGTTAGAACATCCTACGTTTTTGCCCTTATGCTGCCTTCTTCTCAAGATGCCATGCTTGATTTGTTTTCATTGAAAAATAATTGCTGCCTAATAAATGGCAATCCCTTAGAGCTTATCCATAAATAAGAAATTGTCGGTGGGGCAGACATTCCTGCCTGCCGCAAAACAGGCAAGAATGCCTGTTCCACCATGTAGCTTCTGTTATTTATGGAGAAGTTCTTAAAAAATACCACCCGCCGTTATCACGTCTCTGTTAAAATTGCAGCGAATCCACCAGATCTTCGGTGCGCTTCAACACGTCTTTCGTGACAATGCTCATCTGCTCCATGCCTTGCTGTTGCAGCAGCGCGATATTGTGCGTGGCGTCCGCGACGTCGGTAATCGCCTTGATCGCCTGCTGCATGGCTTGCAGTGTCGTTTTAATCATCGTGGAATCGTCGCTGCTGCGCTGCGCAAGTTTCCGCACTTCTTCGGCAACAACCGCGAAGCCGCGCCCGGCCTCGCCGACGCGCACGGCCTCAATCGTCGCGTTAAACGCCAACAATTTGGTTTGCCGAGTCACCATGTTGATTGACACGATAATATCGTCAATATTCGACAAATCCTTGAGCAGTTCATTCCCTTGACGAATCAGGCGTTCGCTTTGCGCGGACAAGTTTTGCGCGCTTTCCGTCACTTGCCCAATTGAAAAGGACATTTCCGTCATGGCCGAAGACAAGTCTTGCGCGATCAGCGAATAAAAATCGCGGCGTTTCAACAGCGTGTGATAGCTTTCATCGAGTTCGAGGTTCAACTGCTGGAGCTTTTTCTGCATGTTGATGTTGGCGATGGAGAGCGATGCCTGATACGCCAATAACTTGAGCAATTCGACCGATTGCGGGGTGAGTTGGTCGCGCGGCGAGGCGTGATCCAACAGCAGCAGCCCCAATTTCTGCTCGTTGACGACTAACGGCAGAATCAGCATGGTGGATGGCTGGGCCGGGAACAAGTCTTGATATTGCGGCGCGACGTGGTACTCCGGCGGCATGGCGGCCGCGTCTTTGATGTGATACATCTGCTGCTCGGCAAACGCTTTGGCAAGGATGCCGCCGTCCGCGTTCACCGGAATGTTCACCGGCTCAATCGGCAGATTTTCCGAGCCGTTCGCCTGGCGGCATTCGAGCAGGTTCGTGTCAGAATTGAACAAAAAAATCAGCGTGCGGTTGAATTCAAGGATGTAGTGGGCGGCTTCGGCAAGATGGAAGAGAATTTGATCGGGCGTGTTGGATTCCTGCAACTTGATGTTCAACTGTTGCAGCCGCGCCAATTCCCGCTGCATTTCTTCGACGCTGTACTGATATTCTTTTTCGCGGTCTTCGAAATGTTTGAACGACCCTTGAATTTTGGTTTCGACTGATTTGAGCTGCGTGACAATGCGGTTGAAATAAAGATCAAAAAAGAAACCCGCCGCGAACAGCCCAACTAATAGGAGCGCGAGAAGCTCAGGAATCGCCGCCGGAAACAGGTAGGCAAGGCAAGCCGCGACAAGGCTTACGCCGCCGAACGTGAGGCGATAGATTTTGCCCGGTTTCAGTTGCTTGAATTTCACCACAGTTGCGCATCCTCGTGAACCTGATGATCTTCTAAGACGGTGTACAGCGTCGCGGCGTCGGTTTTGGATGTCGCCCGCTCCGGCAGGCTTTCCACGCGCACGGTCAGATGGCGATGCCTGAATTTCAGCAGCAGCGCGTCGCCGACGCGAAGCTCGCGGCCAGCCTTTGCCGCCTGTTCATTCACGAACACTAACTGCTTGTCGCACATCTCTTTGGCTAATGGCCGCCGCTTGACTAAACGGCTGATTTTCAAGAAATAATCAACTCGCATGTAGGTCATAAATTCGGACTGACAATGACTGAGAATTCCCCTCTTAGAAGGGGAATATATCTCATGAGGCGTAAGCCCGAATTATCGCATTTCAATATAGGCCTGTTCTTTCAACTCCGCCACCCATTTTTTATAAAGCGCGTCCGCTTTTTGCTCAAACAATGTGCGGCGAATTTCGGTTTTCGCGGATTCAAACGTCGCATCGTCGCCGCCGGTCTTTTTATCAACGAACAGTATGTGAAAGCCCGAATCGGAACGCAGAGGATCGCTGATGTCTCCGGCATTCATTGCAAACGCCGCATCAAACGGCGGCGTCAATTCCCCGTGCTTGAACGTGCCTAATTCCCCGCCATTCGCGGCAGAGGCGTGTTCTGACCGCTCTTTTGCCAACGCGCTGAAATCCGCGCCGCCGCGCAGTTCCGTCACTAATGCGGCGGCCTTGCTTTTGACCGCCTCCACGTCGGCTTCCGGCGCGTCAGGCTTGACCGCGAAGAAAATCTGACGAATATGCACTTGCGGCGGCGCGGCTTTGAACGCGTTGCGATTCTTCTGGAAATGCTCGGCGATTTCGTCGTCAGACACGACCACTTTAGAGCGGATTTCCTGATTCATCAGCCGCGCGATTTTGATTTGCGTCCGCAGTTCATTCAGGTAGTCGTCCCACGTCATCCCTTCTTGATTCAGCGCGGCTTTCAATTCGTTGTCCGTCATGAAATTATTGCGCTTTTTGACATCGTTCAGCGCGGCGTCCATTTCGTCATTCGTCACCATGATGCCCGCTTTTTCGGCGCTTTGAACGATCAACTCGTTTTCGATCAAAAACGTCAGCACCTTTTCTTGGCGGAGTTTTTCGTCATCTGTGAGCGTAAATCGGCCTTGTTTGATGAAATCTTTTTCCGTATGCTCGACGCGCGAACGAGGAATGATTTTTTTATTCACGACAGCGGCCACGCCGTCAATCGGCTCGCTTGCGGCGAAACCGGCGAACATCTGCGCGGCGGCCAATGACATGACGACGCCTTGAATCATGTTCTTCATAAGAGCGCGCTCCTAAAAATTGCGTTTCAATGTGTGAATTTTGCCCCCCATTCCCTTGCGAGCGGGACGGGGCGTGATCGCGTAACATCACTATTTGACTTGCATGATCATTTTTTGGTTGATGACGATTTGGGCTTTGCTTTCAAGCTCGACCATCCATAAATCAATAGCAAACATCCGTTTTTGTTTTTTCAAGAACGCCTCGATGCGCGGCTTGGCTTCTTCAAAGCTGACGCGATGCGCGTCGCGCCGGTCAGTCAGCTTGAAAATTTGATACCCGTAAGGCGTATGCGCCACGTCGCTGACTTGCCCGATATTCAAGGAAAAAATGACTTCATCGAATTCAGGGGGCATGACGCCGCTCGCAAAAAACCCCAAATCGCCGCCTTGCGCCGCGTCTTCGCTTTCAGAATAGGCTTTCGCAACCTCTTCGAACGGCTTCCCGCTCCGAATTTCTTGCAGCGCGGTGTGCGCGGCCTGTTCCTCATACGTTAAAATCTGGCTGGCGCGGACTTGCGCGGGATAATCGTATTTGTCCTTGCGCCGCTCGTAATATTGCTCGATTTCCTGCGGCACAACGGTAATCATGGACTGCATGTTGAGATCAACGAGCTTTCCCAGCAGCAAATCTTCGCGCTGCGCCGTTTCCCATTCCACATACGATTGCTCCTGTTCTTGCAGAATTTTTTGCAGATCGGTTTCGTTGTATTCTTGCCGAACTTGCTGCAAAAACGCTTGAAATTCCTCGTCTGACACGCTGACCTGCTGCTGGCGGGCTTGCTGCGCGATTAAACGGCCTTGAATCATTTCTTGCAGCGTGGTTTCTCGCAGGCGGCGGATGGCGTATTCATCGGGCGCGGCCTCTTGTTCCAACTTCTGAATTGCCGCGCGCAGCCGCTCCGAAAACTCCGCGACCGTGATGTCTTCGCCGTTGACCATCGCGGCGACCGTGTCCGGCAGCGCTTCCGCGTCATTCGCCGGCGGCGTCGGCTCGCCGCCGAGATCATCGTCAAGGAGATCGTCGTCGGTGGCGTCCCCCGAAGAGCCGCACCCGGCGAGCGCGGCGAACACTATCAGCGCCATGCCGAACAACGCGCAAAGCGCCGTGGCGTGAGGCATGCGCGAGATGCGCAAAAAGAACGTCTTCTTTTCCATAAAAAAGCGATAAAAATGAGTGATTTTTATTGTCTTTCTTCCCCATGTTTCTATCACATACTTTCCATCCCCTTGAATTCTGTCAATAGTTAACTGAGAGAAAGGACGGAAAAGCGATGCCCGTGACGAGCGTAATGTACGGCGCGGCGCGTGATGGAAAACACGCCGACGCCTTCCGGCGATGCCTGAATTTGATTCGCGCCAATCAAGGCCAATCGTGCCTCTATGTGGTCTGTTCCGACGCGCGCGTCCAGCAGCTTCGACAGCGCGTGCTGCGCGAAATGGGCGGCTGTTTTCATTTTCCGGTCGCAACGTTTCCCGCGTTTGCGAATGCGCTTTATCGAACGTGCGCGGGGCGGAAACGCTTGTTGGGCGGGCTGGAGCAGGCGATCTTTCTCGAAGACCTGCTTCGCCGCCATGCCGATCAATTCGGGGCGATTCTTCACGCCGCGCCCCTGCGCGAGTATCCCGGCATGATGGCGAAATTGCTCGAATTTCTGCTTGACGTGCGGCGCATCGGCCTGCATTCCCCAGACGCGCTGGCCGAGCGTGTTCAGCAGTGTCACGGGCGGCAGCGCGGCGCGTATCAGGCGCTTGTCGCGCTGCTGCGCCTGTATAACGGCGCATTGGATGACGCGCGCGTCACGGATCAGCCCGGCGTGTTTTTGGAGCTTGCCGAACGCGCCGCTGCCGGAATGCTCGATGTCCGCGCCATGACGCCGACGCCGGAACTGTTCGTGCTGGAAGGCGCTGACGATTTGCCAGAGCCGGATCAGCAGATCGTCGCCGCGCTTTGCGCCCAATTCGAGCAGACGCTCTTGACGTTAGACATGCCGTTCAGCCCGTATCATTTTCCCGAAACGGATCGCGCCTTCCGGCAATTTCATGCGCTGCGCGGCATCTGCGGCTTCATTCGCAGGCTCGGCTGCTCCGCGCTGCCATTCGCGCCCGCCGAATCGCCTGTTTCCGCCGCGCCGCCCGATTTCGTCACGATTCGCGCCAGCGCCAATCGCAGCGCGGAAGTCGCCGACATCGCGGGCGCAATCCGCGCGCTTTGGCGCGAACAGGCCGTCTCCGCCTTCCGCGAAATCGGCGTCGCGTTTCCGAGCCTCGAAACGTATGCGCCGTTGATTCGGGAAATTTTCCCCCGCTACGGCGTGCCGTTCGCCCTGTTTCACGGCTATCCGCTCGCGGCGTCGCCCGTGACGGCGGCGGTCTTCCGTCTGCTGCGCATCGCGCTGAACGATTACAGCTACGAGGCGATCCGGGCGTTTTTCGCGTCGCCGCTTATCGAAATCGCGCCACAAGACGCGAATCCGTTAGCGCTTGACGCGGCGACGTTTCCGACGCTCGATTGGCTGATTCGGCAGCGCAAAATCACCGGAAACAAGGCTGTTTTGGTGGAACGCCTGACGGAATATCAACGAGAAATCGAAGCCGCGCGCGCCGCGCATGATGTTTGCCCAGTCGAGTATGCCCTGATTTCCGCGCTGTTCGCCCTGTTCGACTGCCTGACGCCGGTGGACGCGGAACAACGAATCTCGCCGGTGGACGGCCTGACGTGGCTGCTTGACATGATGCAGCGTTTGCGCATGCCGCAGCGCATTCTCCGCGCGGCAGATCGCGGCATCCGCGAGCAGGAATTCGCGGCGCTGCAACGGCTGCGCAAGGTGTTAAGCCTGCTGCGTCAGGAATTGCAGGCTTCTGCGCGGCCTGCGGCCATGACGCCGCAAGAATTTTTCGACCTGCTACAACTCACGGTGCAGGCGGAAACGTATTACGTCCGCCAAGAGAGCGCGGACGCGGTGTGGGTGATGGACGCGCGCGACGCCCGGCACGTCGAATTCCGGCATCTGTTTTTCGGCGGGCTGGCGGAAAAAGATTTTCCGGGGCAGGAAATGCCGTCGGTGTTTCTCTCCGAGCAGGACGCCGAGCGCGTCGGCCTGCCGACATTCGCCGATAAATTAGCGCAAACCGCCTATTTGTTTTATCTGACCGCGCACAATCCGGCTGACCGGCTGCATCTCTCGTACCCGCGCCAGGAAGACGAGCAAGACCTGCTTCCTTCGACTTACATCGAGCGGCTGCGCGGCGAGAATTCCTCTTTTTGGAAGGGCGCGGAGTGGGTGAGTTCTTCGTCTGAGAGTTTGCCCGCGATTGCCCTTTCTCAAGAGGGAAATCGGCTGTTTCAGGAATGGGAAGGGCTGTTCACCGCCGCCGATTTGACGCAGATGATCGGCAGAACGCTCGTCAAACCTGGCGATCCTGACGATGCCGCCCGCGTTCGCGCCGCGCTTGATGCCTTGACGCAAGAACGCGGCGCGGCGCATGCCGCCCATTTTCTGAATGCCATGCGGGGCGAATATCGCCGCCGGGCGAGGCAATTGACCGAATTTGACGGCATGTTGGCGGCGCGGTGGGCGAAGGATTTTCTGAGCAGCCGCTATCGGCGGCACGTGTACGGCGCGGCGGAATTTGACGCCTACGCTCGCTGCCCGATGAGCCTGCTGTTCCAGCAGGTTCTCGATCTTGCGCCGCTGCCGCGCATCGAAGATGACTCCGCCGCCGTGACGCTCGGCGCGCTCGTTCACGCGATTCTGTTTCGGTTTTACGCCGATCCAGATGCGGCGCGGCGCGGCGAGGCGGACGAAGCATTTTTACGGCGCGCGGCGCAGGGCCGCGCATGGCTGCTTGAAGCGCAAACGCGGCTTGCGGCGGCAGCCCGCGACGAACTTGCCGCCCACGATTTGCGCGGCGTTTTCTGGAACGCGGAAATTCATGCGCTCCTCGCAGGGCTTCCGGGCGCGGACGAGGCCGGGCAAGCGTTCGCCGCCGATTTGAAAGGCGTTTTCACCGCGTTTCTCGACGAGGAAGCTCGGCGCGTCGGCGCGTGGCGTCCCCGCTATCTGAACGCTTCGTTCGGCATGGCGGATTCGTCTGGCTATCGGCTTTCCGCCGAGCCATGCCGCCTGCGCGGGCGCGAGGAGGAAACCGCGCGGTTCATGGGAAGAATTGACCGCATTGACCTGGCATGCGATGCGCAAGGCGCGGCCGCGCCGCAAGCCGCGCTGTTCGATTACAAAACCGGTAGCGTGCCGTCTTTGGAGGATATTAAGGCGTTTCGCCATTTTCATCTTCCGCTCGCCCTGCTGGCGCTGCGCGACACGCTCGGCGGTGATGGCAACGTGGTCGGCGGCACGTATTATCAGGTGCATTCGCCCGAAAAGCTTGGCCGGAAAAGCATGATTGGCGTCAAAATGAACGGGAACGACGGGAAAGGGCTGTTTGAAACGCCCGAAGAATTTTTCGCCTTTTTGCAAGATTGCGCCGACCACGCGATTGAGATCACGCAGAAAATGCAGGCTGGGCGTTTTCATCCAACCATGCTCGGCGCGCGGGAAGCGAAATGCGGCTGGTGCGATTATCGGCAGATCTGCCGCGTTGATCATCAGCGCATGGCGGCGATGACATCGGCCTAATTTCTAATGCCCACGACCGGCGAGGGAATTCGGCCGCCGCGCGCGATGAACCGCTCCGCCGAAAATTCGTTGACCGGCATGATGTACGAACCGCCGAGCAAGCCGCCCCACGACACGTAATCGCCCGCTTTTTTGCCGGGAACGGGAATAATCCGCACGCCGGTCGTTTTCGTATTGATCACGCCGATGGCGCACTCGTCCGCAATAATCGCGGAAATCGTGCTGGGCGGCGTCTCGCCGGGAATCGCAATCATATCGAGGCCGACCGAACACACGGCGGTCATGGCTTCCAGTTTTTCGAGGCTCAACGCGCCGACGCGAAGCGCCTCGACCATGCCGTGATCTTCGCTGACTGGAATGAACGCGCCGCTCAAGCCGCCGGTGCAGCTTGACGCCATCATGCCGCCCTTTTTGACCGCATCCACGAGCATCGCCAAGGCCGCCGTAGATCCGGGCGCGCCCGCTTTCGCCAAGCCCATCACTTCCAGAATTTCCGCGACCGAATCGCCGATTTCCGGCGTCGGGGCTAAACTCAAGTCGAGAATGCCGAATTCGACGCCGAGCCGCCGGGAAATTTCGCGGCCAATCAATTCGCCGACGCGCGTAATGCGGAAGGTCGTTTTTTTGATCAATTCGGCCATTTCGGTCAAATCCGCGTTTGGGTGATTTTCCAACGCCTGCTTGACGACGCCCGGCCCGCTGACGCCGACGTTGATGGCCGTATCCGCCTCGCCGACGCCGTGAAACGCGCCCGCGACAAAGGGATTATCTTCAACCGCGTTCGCAAAACAGACGAATTTCGCGCAGCCGATGGCGTCCGGCGTTTTTGCGGCAAGCTCCTTAATCATCACGCCGAGCCGCGCAATCGCCGTCATGTTAATGCCGGTGCGCGTGGACGCAGCGTTGACGCAGCCGCAGAGCCGCTGCGTTTGCGCGAGCGCGGCGGGAATCGCGTCAATCAACACCATATCGCCGTAGGTTTCGCCTTTCTGCACGAGCGCGGAAAATCCGGCGATAAAATCCACGCCGACCGCCGCCGCCGCCGCGTCCAGCGTTTTCCCGACTTCGACGGCCAATTCAATATCCCGCTCTTTCTCGCGCTGCGCGGAAAGCGCGGCCTCAATCAGCAGCGCCACCGGCGTCACGGCGATCCGCTTATTGACAATCGGCACGCCGTATTTATCTTCCAACGCCCGCGCCTCTTCGACGAGCCGGGCGGCTTTCGCGGTGATTTTCGCGTAAATTTTTTCCTGAAGCCGCCGCCGGTCCGCGTCAATGCAATCTTTCAGGTTGATGCCCATCGTCACGGTGCGGATGTCGAAATGCTGCTCCGTGACCATGTGGACGGTTTGATAGAGTTCTTCGGGAGTGTAGCGTAATTCCATAGTTTCCTATACGCGGTGCATCGCGTTGAAAATGTCTTCATGTTGAATGGTGATGGAAAGGCCGACTTTTTCGCCGGTCTCGTTTAATTGCTGGCGGATTTCTTTGATATTTTTCGGCGAACGCCCGACATCAACCAGCATGCCCATCACGAAAAATCCTTCCATGATAGATTGGCTCATGTCTTCGATATTGATCTGATTTTCGTACAAAACCCGCGACACATGGGCGACGATGCCGATTTGATCCCGGCCGATGACCGTGATGATTGCCAATTCTTTTTTCATAATCTGCTCGCATAGCGTTGTGAATCGTTTCTGTCAATATTCCCGTCAATTCGGCCAATCATGCAAATATGTCGCGGAGATGTCAAGTTCTAATATCAGATGAGTTATTTACCGCAGAGGCGTGAGGATCACGGAGAAATTTTTAGGGCAATGTATAGCGGAATAGACATTCCTGTCCGTCTGAGATGATAACTGGCGCAGACGAGCATGCCTGCGCCAGTCTCTTTTATTTCTT
>CAZCGG010000047.1:18135-22331 GCA_964498135.1 uncultured Candidatus Moduliflexus sp. | reverse complement strand
TATTCGGCGGTCACGCTGCCTTGAATAATGACTGATTGATCAATCGCTTCAATTTCCGCGTCATTGATTTCCGTCCCGCCGATCTTGACGGATTCTCCGCCTCGCACCCGCCCGCGAACGGATACGCGATTGCGGACGACGCGGGCATGACCGCGCTGAATCTGCGTATTGCCGATAGTCACGGATTCCGTGCTTCTGACGCTGCCTTCAATCGTCACGGAGTTCGTGACATCCCCGGCCGGCCCCATAACAATGGTATTGCCAATCGCAACCGGCTGCCCAATCGCGGTCACGCTGCCTTGAATTTCGACATAATTGGCGACATCGCCACCCGTCGTGACGACATTGCCGATCAACGCGGGACAGCCTTCCGCCAGCACAGAGGGATCGCTGACAACCGTGACGTTATACACGCCTTTTGCGGCGACAACGTTTCCGGCCTCTTCGCCGACATGGACGCAATCGAGATATTTCGGAATGTAAGTGTATTGATATTGCGTATAACCATTATTCGCGCTCGGCGCGGTTTTCGCCCGATTGACGATTCTGGCTTTTTCATGCGCATCGTCATGCTGCTGCCGAAATTCTTCATGGCCTTCGAGAAACGTTTTTTCAATACCGGTGGCTTCGAGAAGACGCCCAGTGTTTTTATTCGCCTGCTTGGTGTCTTTCGCAACGGCTAACGCGGAAACACAGGCTGAAGCCAGCATGAACATCATTGCGATTGTCGCCATTCGCCGCATATTTTCTCCTCCAGAATGCAAAGAAAAGAAACGAAGTTTCTATCAGAAACTTCGTTTCTCAAGAGATTGCCAACGATATTCGCTATTTCGTCACCACCGCGCCGACGCGGACAGTGGATTTATTTTTCGCCGTGATTTTGCCGTTCACTTTGTTTGTCGTTTTAATTGAGACCGTATTGCCTTTATAATTGTGCATGCGCACGCTGCCGACCAGCACTTGCGATTTGTCTTTCGCCTCGATGCTCTGCGTCTGATTGTCGGTGTTGATCGTCATTTTCGTCACTTTGACGTTTTGCAATTCCACATCGCCGACGCCGACATGGGAATTATCGGTTGCCGTGATGCTGCCGTTGACCGTGTTATTTGACGTAATATCCAGTTCTTCAACTTCCACGCTCCCGCCATTCATCTTGTTGCCAGCCCATTCCACCGTGCTGTCCACCAAGTCTTTCGCGCCGTCTTCGGCAATATTCTTGACCGTGTCTGCCGTATCAATCAGATCGGAGGCTTTGTCAAACGTTTCAATGGCATCGGAAATAAAGCCTTCAGCAAATGCGGCTGACGTCATGGTCATGGTGAACAAAGAGGCGGTCAGAATCATCGTTGCAAATGTGCGCATAGTCTTTTGTCCTGCGGGAAGTCGTGAGCCATATCATTAAATATGTGCTCACCACAGGCAGGATTCCCATAAAAAATGTGAGTGTCAAGTTTTTTCAAGCGGCTTCTCTATTTTTGCGGGTATCTGAAAAAATCTATTTGACTTTTTCTCACCTCTCATTACGTTATGCCGCCGAATCAGAATTTTTTGCGGTGACGCTGAAAATTTTTATTTTTCTTTCTACCGCGTCACTGTTCTTCGTTGGGCTTCATTGATGTATGCCGGCCTGTACGCATTTTTTGCGGTCAGAAAAAAACTCTGACCGCAAAAAAGATAAAAATGTCGGCCTCATATTGATAAAGGATGTTATGCAGACACTCACCATCGTACAAGCGTTAGAACAACTGACCGCCGACCAAATAGATCGCCTGCGATTTCGCCTCTGGCGGCGATTCGCCGCGCAATTAAGCAAAGTGCCTGACGCGCCGGATCCAGATGATCTGTTGCAGGAAGCGTATCAAGATTTGTTGGTGGATAAACGCCATTGCCCGGCAGAGCAGTTGGATTTAGCGCGCTGCTTATTCAATATCGTTCGCAGCAAAGTCAGCCATTTGTACGACGCATGGAAAAAAGAAGGGATGATCAAGGAATCGGTGGACGTGTTAGAATACCAATCGAACGTCTCGGCGCATGTTGACGATTCCGCCTTGCGCGCCGCGATTCTTGAACAGGTGCAAGATGATCCTTTGCTGCTTCGCATCGTGGAATACCGGCTCGATCATGCTGAAGAAGAGCCGATCAAAGCGCAAAAAATGGCGACGGCGCTTGGCGCGTCGCTCTCCGATATGTATAACGCCAATAGGCGATTAAAGGCTCGTTTAGCGAGTCTGGTGTAATCGCAGACGCAAAAGAGGGTGAATCGAATGACGAAGACCACAAACTCGCAGCCATCGCAGCGTGCTCGCCTCTGGCTGCGGCAATTTTCCGACGCGCTTGACTCCGCGCCGGAAATAATTGATGTCATGCCAATCGCGGACGTTCGCAGCGAATTACAGGGATACGGAGCGAATGTTGACGGCGTTCGCAAACAATTGGCGAAGGCCGTTCAAACCGCGAAACTCCACCGGCTGCTTGACCGCATCACGCAATGGATCAGCCCGGTGTGGGAGCCGCTCTGGGCCGGGCAGCCCGTCACGGCGGACGAAATTCCGAAGCAAGAATACACCTTTACGTCGGAATACGGCAAAATCGCGTTGACATGCGAATGGAACGCGGCGCGTCAGACGGCTCCGGCGTTTCTCCGCTTGGCATGGGAAGCCTCTTTGGAACACCAAAGCCGCTTGGTGGCGCGGTTCATCAATCCGCAATCGCAGGAAATTCGCGCGGAAATCTGCTTAGGAACAAGCCTGTCCGGCGAAGAAACCTTGACCAACGACGAATTAGGATTTGATCCATCGTCGGAACGATGGGCGTTATCGCTCATTCTTCGAGATGTCGCGCCATGATTCATTTTGCGTATCCAAACGCAAAGCCACGAGAAGCGAAATTTCTCGGCTGCGGGCGATTCATCGCGCTCGACGCCCCGTTGGATGGGTATCGCATTGCCGAGCCGCAAATCAGCAGCCTGAACAAAGTCACGACTGCCGCGTCGCTGTTAGCCCCCGAATCCAGAGAAGCCGAACGCCTGCTGTATGAACGCAAGGACGGCAATGAGCCGTTTTTCGGAGATTCGCAGGAACTTGCCTATCTGCTGGCGCTCATCAGCCGCGCGCGGCCTCTCGCTTTCGCGCCGATGGACGGGGATATTTGGTGCACCGGCAAGATTGAATTTATTGACGGCAAACGCCCTTTTCTCGAAGCCGTCACATCAGACGGGTTCGAGATCAAATTGCAGGCGTTTTTAGCGGCGGAGCAGCCAGATCGATTGTTTCTCATCGCGGACGCCAATATACATCCCCGCCACGAAGCCCTTTTCCGGCAAACCGGCCTGTCCGTCCTCTCATTGCGGCAATTTCGAGAGCGCGACGCCCTGACCATTTCTCAGCAAAAGACGATTTTGAAAATCTTGGGGAGCGAGCTTCCTGAACTCATTGCCATTTTATTCGCGCCCGCGCCTCAACGCTATGCAGCCGTCTTTCCCATTCGCTCGCCGTATCGGGGCTTGCATGCGTTTCAGGAAGCCGACGCCGACTTGTTTTTCGGGCGTGACGCGGAAATTGGCCGGTTGATCGAAGCCGTGCATGCGAAGGGCGTCGTCGCGCTGCTCGGCGCGTCCGGGATGGGGAAATCGTCGCTGATTTACGCGGGCGTCTTGCCGCGCCTGCGCCGCGAGGCGGAGTGGCGGATGATCAGTTTTCGCCCCGGCGCCAACCCATTTGCCGCCGCATCCGCCGAATGCATTCGGCTGTTAGAGCCGAACGCCCCTGAAATCGAGAAAATTCAGCAAGCCAACACGCTCGCAGAACGGCTGCGCGCCGGCACGACGCGCCTGCTCGACGTGCTGCAAGGCATTGCGGCCAAATATTCCCCGGCCCGCGTCCTATTAATTCTTGATCAATTCGAAGAACTTTACACGCTCTGCCGCGACGACGAGGCGCGCCGCCTTTTTCTCGAGAGCCTGTTGAGCGTCGCGCAGCCGTCCCGTTTTTCCGCTGCCTGCCTGTTGACCATGCGCGCCGATTTTTTGGGAAAAGCGTTGAGTTCTCCTGCGTTTGCGGAACTCGCGCAAGATAGGAGCATTTGGCTGGGAGCGATGGGGCGCAACGAATTGCGCGACATGATTGAAAAGCCCGCGCGCGCCTATGGCGTCATGTTTGAAGAGCGTCTCACCGAGCGCATCCTCGATGCGGTCGGGC
>CAZCGG010000047.1:12108-18035 GCA_964498135.1 uncultured Candidatus Moduliflexus sp. | reverse complement strand
TATGGCGTCATGTTTGAAGAGCGTCTCACCGAGCGCATCCTCGATGCGGTCGGGCCTCATCCCGGCAATTTGCCGCTTTTGGAATTTGCGCTCACGGAAATGTGGCAGCAGCAGGCTGATCTTTCCGCCACAAGCCAGACGCCGTGCGCCATGTTGACGCATGCCGCGTATGACCGTATCGGCGGCGTCGAGCAGGCGTTGGCGCGATACGCGGAGCGCGTGTATCATCAACTTTCGCCGGCAGAACAGCAACGCGCCCCCAAAATTTTCACGCAATTGGTTCAACCCGGAGAAGGCACGGAAGACACAAGGCGCGTCGCCACCGAAATTGAGCATGCCGATTGGCCGTTGGTCACGAAATTGGCCGATGCGCGTCTTCTCGTCACAAATTGGCCGAAAGATGGGGCGGCGCATAAAACCGTCGAAGTGATTCATGAAGCGTTAATCACGACGTGGCCTCGACTGCGCGAATGGATGGATGCCGACCGCGAATTTCGGGCGTGGCAGGAACGCCTGCGCGCCATGATGCCGCGCTCGGCATCCTCTGCGCCGCGCGAGCAAATCTTGTTGCGCGGCAAAGCCTTGAGCGATGCGGAAGAATGGCTGACTCATCGCGGGAATGATTTGCGCGAGGAAGAGCGAGCATTTATCCATCTCAGCCTGCGCCAACGCCGCGCCGCGCAGATCAAGAACAAGCTCGGCCTCGCGGCGACCATCGCCGGGGCAATTCTCATCGCCCTTGTGTTCGGCTGGCTCTGGCGAAATGCGGAACATCAACGCCACATCGCCATTGAGCAAAAACAGAAGGCCGATGCCAAAACATTCGAAGCGTTAAGCGCGTCCGCCGCGTCATTGTATTTGCTGCACGATGATATTGGCGCGACGCTGGCGATTATCAAAGCCGCAAGCCTCTCTGGACAGCTTCGCATTGACGAAGAATTGCGCAAAATGATCTTTACAAAATTCGGAGAAATTTTGAATAGTGTTCAAGAGCGCGTCCGCATGAACATTCATCAGGCGTCCGTGATGACGCTGGCGTATCATCCAGCGACGCAACGCTTGTTGTCAGGAGACGCGGATGGCGTCATTCACCTTGTGAGTCTCCGCGATTGGCGCGTTGAACGAACATTTCGCGCGCCGGACGGGATGGCGTTGAGTGTGGCATTTTCGCCGGACGGCGCGATTTTCGCCGCCGGAACATCGGAAGGAACGGTGTTTTTGCAGCGTCTCACGGAAGACAAACCGTTTTTCAGATGGCGCAATCATGCCGGAGCGGTGCGCCGCGTCGCCTTTCAACCACATGGACGGCAGTTCGCGTCTGCCGGAGAAGACGGCCACATTGCCTTATACGATTTGGACGCGCCGGAACGCGCGCCGATGATGCTGTCAGGTCATGCGAACGCGGTGGGAGCATTAGCGTTCAACGCCGATGGAACGCTGTTAGCGTCGGGCGGCGAGGATGGCATGATCAACCTCTGGATGACCGCGAATGGCCGGAAACAGTTGACCCTGCAAGACGCCGCCGCGCAAAGTCTTGCATGGCATCCCCAAAAACCGCTTCTTATTGCCGGGCTTGCTACGGGCATGATTGCGGTTTGGAACGTCTCGAATGGCGCGCTTGAGCAGCGATTTCAGGCGCATGCCGAATTCGTGACCACCGTTGATATCAGCCCTGATGGGACGATGCTGCTTTCCGGCGGAGAGAACACGCTGAAATTATGGACGTTTCCAGACGCCGCCGCCGTCGCAACATTCGAAGGCCATGCCGAAGCGGTTTATGCCGCGCTTTTTACGGGAGAACGCGCTGAATTTGTTTCCGGCGGACGGGACAAAACTGTGCGCGCATGGAAGATGCAGACCACGCCAATGACATTCGCCGCAGCATATGACATTGCTGCGTTTGGCTGCAAGTGGATTCACGGATTTCTTCAGGCCGATTCGTCGTTAGATTACGACGAGCAGCGGCGGATTTGCCGGGAATAATAGCCGCTGGGCCGCTACGTTTCCCAATACATCACGAGTGACGCGAGCGGGGCAGGCATTTCTGTCGGCATGATTTGTTTTTACTCATGATCCCACATAGACATCGAACGATGCGCAAAAATATTGTCTGGAACATCGCTTGCATTCTGCTGCTCGCGTCAGCCACGCCCAGCGCGGCGGCGCGATGGGACGTTCAGGCGCTTGAACCCGTGCTTGCCGGAGGACAAGCAGCCATTCCGGTTGAAATTTATTACGTCTATCGCAAAGGGGAACAGGGCGCAATTACCCCCATGACAAACGGCAGCCTGTTGCGCGACGGCGATATGTACGGCATCGTCTTTCGTCCGCATCAACGCTGTTTCATTTACATCTTTCAAGTGGATGCCGCCAAAAACGTCATGCAGCTTTTTCCGCAAACGGGACAGCGCAAAGGCATGCTCGCGCATCGCAATCCGGTGGAAAAGGGCGCAACATATTATCTTCCGGCTGAAGACATGCCGTTGACGTTAAGTCCGTCTTCTTCGATGCGCCAGATCTATTTTCTCGCGTTCCGTGAGCAGGATCGCGGGCTTGAGGAAGCCCACCGGGAATATTTGCTCAAACAAGCCGATAAAAACCCGTTCAAAGGGGAAATTAGCCGGGCGCAATTCATCACATTTATTCAACATCTCAGCCTCTCTTCGATTGCGCCGATAGTGAATCTTGACCAAAGCGTCCCGATTCCGATAGATGGGCCGGCGACTGACAAGGAAATCCGACGATTGTTCAGCATGAAACTGCCCAAACAGATCGCTCCGCAGGAGGTGATGGCGCATCTTCCGGCAAAAGGGGTGAAAGGGGCCGCCATCAAAAACTCATTGGATGGCATGCCTGCCGTGTATTTTTTCAACCTTTTTCAAGAACATTCCGCCGCGATTTTTCGGGAATCGTATCCCGCGCTCTATGAATACGGAAAAGCGTTGCAGGCCAGTTCGCCAGAAAGCGTGGTGGTGATTGCCGCTCATGCCGATGAGAACGGCGGGGAGCAGGAATCGTTAGAATTATCGCAACGACGGGCGGATGGGGTGAAATATTTTTTCATGACGCATTTTCAGATTGAGGCGCATCGTTTCATCGTCAATGCGTATGGCGATCATCAGCCGCTTGTTTCGCCCGCGCATCCTGATGCGGCGAAATTGAATAACCGAATCGAATTGATTCGAATCCGATAAGCGTACAGGACTTACGCAACGTGGTTCGACAGGCTCACCACGAACGGGGGATGATATTGGTGTTTCACCCACCGCTCGCCCTGAGCCTGTCGAAGGGCGAATTTTTTTGCGTAAGTCCTGGCGTAATGACGACGAACAACATATCGGCGGACGGACATTCTCGTCTGTCCGCCGATTCATGCGGCGTATTCGAGCAAACATGCTTGAATCGCTCTCACCAAGGAGGAGATCATGAAAACGCGCTCTCTGTCAGCGCAGCGGCTCATCATCGCCGCCGGAATCATCCTAAGTTTCAACCTGCTGGGGCATCTTCACGCGCAGGCCGTTTCGCAGGATTGGCAATACTTCGAAGATGTGGTATTCGAAACTGCTGAAGACCTTGTCGCAAGCGCGCTCCGCGAGGACGCGAATACGGCGGAAATCGAGGCCTATCAGACCAGCATTGACAATTTAAACGATATTCTTGCCGATTTGCACCAAAAAAAGCAATGCCCCTCGCCAGAAATGTATGAAGCGTTCAAGTATCTGCTTGAGACGTTGCGCCATGTCGCCAGCTATCCCGCCGGTTCCGCGGCTTCGCCCGATTTTCAGCGCGATGTGGCAACGCTGAAGCAGGCCATTCATGCTTCGAAAAAGCCAGGGACAGCTTCTCCTGAACCGCAGGAGACGCCGCCTCAACAACCAACCACTTCCTCAAAAGTCGAAACGCCGAATCCCAATCAACCTCAGCCTCCCGCCGCTCAACGCGCAAAATTTGGCGTCTCTGTTCAAAATGTTTCAAAAAATGAACCTATCCGAGAAGGCGCGACCCTGCATTCCGGCGACCGCTACAAAATCATTTTCAAGCCCGATATTGATCGGTATCTCTATATTTTTCAAATGGATTCAGGGAATAACATTTTCGGCTTGTTTCCGCTTGAAAATTTTCGCGGCGTTTCGGCGCATTCGGAAAATCCGGCGCGCGCCGGACAAGTTTATTATGTTCCAGCGCAAGATAAATCATTCAAGCTGGATCAACAGACCGGCAAAGAGCAAATCTTTTTCATCTCGCGCGCAGAGCCGGATCAAGAATTTGAGCGGTTGTATCAAGACGTTCTTCAGGCGCAAAATCAAGGAGATCGCGGCGAAATGCGCGTCGCGCAGGCCAAGCTTTTGCGCTCGCTGAATAGCAAAAAAGGCGTGGCCTCGATTGAACAAGATGACGCGCCTGATCGCGCGAAAGTCTCGCAGCAGGAAAACGGCGCATCTCAGGGGAACAGCGCGGAAGAAGATTTTGCCGCCTTGCGTCAATTTTTGACGGGGGATTGCCGCCCGGATTGCTTATATGTCTTGACATTCATGCACAAATAGCCCATCACCTATCATGCCTGCAAGGTTTTTGGAGACCTTGCAAGCCTCATTGAACAGGAGGAACGTATGAAATATTTTTTTCAGTGCGGTCTGCTGAGTTGTTTGGTCATTATAGGGACGTCTTTTATCTTCGCTGAAGAAAAAACGCCCGCATTTCAAAGCACTCAAAACGAATTTTCAATCGTGCTGGGGCAGCCCGCCAAAACACCGCAGAAACGGTTCTTAACAAAAGGCGTGAAAGGCGCCAAACACGAAAAAGGCGTGGCAGCGATTGTTGATGATTATGAAAAGCTCATGGAGAATCCGACGGCGCGGTCATTGATTTTATTCGATTTCGATTCAGAGCGCATCAAGCCAGAATCCTATCCGATTTTAGAAAACCTTGCCGCCGCGCTCCAAAATCAATTAGCTGATATTACCATCGCCGTGACCGGCCATACCGATAATATCGGGACGGACGAATATAATCTCGATTTATCGGAGCGGCGGGCGAAGGCGGTCAAAATATTTTTGGTCGAACGACTTGGAATTCAGGCGAGCCGCTTAATCACGAAGGGATTCGGCGAAGCGCAACCGCTTGCCGACAACGCAACCGCGCAGGCGCGCGCGCATAACCGGCGCGTTGAATTCACGCGGCTTGAGTAAGCCATTCAAATTTGGATACGTGGCAATATATTGGCCACAAAATAGCTGTCAGACACCTTGAAGGTGTCTGACAGCTTTCCCCACAATGTTCTGCGCCATTTATATTCTTTCACGATCCCCCGATTCATCACCTCTACAGCAGATTTCTGAAAAACAGATGCAGAAAAATTGCGACCACGCATGTTCCCGCTAACGCGCGATGAATGACGAGCCAATGTTTGAGTTTGTATGTTTTGCCGAGCGTCGCGACCAGCAGCATCGCCAACAGAATCCACCAAATCAGCGGCCCGGTATGCACTCTGAACACCGAGCGCGGCAGCGCCAAATCGCCATGCAGATAGCCGAAGAAGAGCAGCGCGCCGCCGACATACGGATGAAATTTGGCGAGCGGCTTCAGCAAGTTTTTGATGAGCGCATGTTTATTCGCATAAAACCGCTTATTAACGCGCCTGAGCGTAAACACCGACACTGCAATCATCGCTAACAACACATTCAGCCAGCCGAAAAACCCAATCATGCCTTCTGTTAAAGAATACGCATTCAAGCCCGTCATCTTACTCATCAATGAAACAAGATAATTTCCCATGATGTTCCCCCGTCCTGAACCTGCGTGAACGCGCGGTGTCGTTCAAATTTTTAATAACACCAGGACTTATGCATCGCGAAAATCATTCCCCTCTTGGGAGGGGAATGCGTAGTCGATTTGTCTCATCGTCTGCGTAAGTCCTGAACACTTAA
>CAZCGG010000047.1:2410-12008 GCA_964498135.1 uncultured Candidatus Moduliflexus sp. | reverse complement strand
GAGGGGAATGCGTAGTCGATTTGTCTCATCGTCTGCGTAAGTCCTGAACACTTAAAATCGCTCGAAATCATCATCATATTCGTCTTTTTCGGCCTCCTCCACCACCACAGCCTCTCTTCTCTGTCCATGCTTCCGTCGGTCTTTTTCGGCGGCTTTTCGCGCAGACGGTTTTTTCAACGCCGCTTTCGAATGAGCGCGTCCCGGCGCAAGGGCGGGCGGCTGCTCTTCGTCAAGCGATTCCTCATCCTCTTCGCGTTCGCCTTCTTCCGCGACGAAAAAGGCGATAATCGTCTGCAACTGCTCGGCTTGAATGGCGAGTTCCCCCGCCGTGTTGGCAAAATTCTGCGCAATTGACGCATTCTGCTGCGTGACATGATCCAATTGCTGCAACGCTTTATTTATCTGCTCGCTTCCCAAATTTTGCTCGCGGCTGGCGGCGGCGATTTCCTGCACAAGTTCGGCGGTGCGCTGCACGTCGGGAACAAGCATGTCGAGCATGTCTCCGGCCTTTTCCGCCACATGAATGCTGCTGTCCGCCACATCGTTAATTTCTTGCGCCGCCGTCTCAACGCGCGCCGACAGCGAGCGCACTTCCGCCGCGACAACGGCAAAGCCCTTGCCGTATTCCTGCGCTCTGGCCGCTTCAATCGTCGCGTTAAGCGAGAGCATGTGCGTCTGGCGGGCGATTTCTTCGATAATCGAAACTTTTTTCGTGATGTCGCGCATCGCCGTCACGGTCTGCGAGACGGATTCGCGGCTTTTTTTCGCGTCTTCGGCCACTTTCATGGCAATTTTCTCGGTTTGCAGCGCGTTTTCGCTGTTTTGGCGGATATTCGCCGTCATTTCTTCCATAGACGAGGAGACTTCTTCCGCCGACGCCGCCTGTTCCGCGACGCCCTCCGACATTTCGGCCGCGCCCGAACTGAGGTTCTGGCTATTTTCGGCGACGTGTCCGGCAATCGCCTTGACGTTTCCGACAACTTCGCGCAAATGCCGCACCATTTCGTTCAACGCCTGCATGAGCCGATCCCGCTCCGAGCGTTCATCGAGCTTGGCCATGAGATTGCCTTCGGCCATGCGCTCCGCAAGCTGCGTAATTTCCTTCATTGCGAAAATCAACGCGTTGAGATTTTTTCTAATCAAATTGAAATCGCCCGCCGCTTCGGTGGCGATGATTTCAGGGAGATCGCCTTTGGCAAGGCGATCAAGCTGCTCCGCCGTATGCGTAATCGGCGCGACGAAGGCGTCGGTCACGGCATTCAGGCCGACAATCAATTCCCGCCACGCGCCGGGGAATTGATCGGGAACGCCGCGCACAGCCAAATTGCCCTGCTGAATGCCATGCAACACGCCGGTCATTTCTTGCAGCACTCGCGCAATCCGCGATTTCATGTCATGCAGCGATTGCGTTAAGTTTCCCAATTCATCCGCGCGATGCGCCGCAATCGTCGCTGAAAGATCGCCTTCCGCGATGGCGTTCGCAAACCGCATACTTTGCATGATCGGCGCGAGAATGGAGCGGATTAACAATACAATCACGATAATTCCGGCGACGCTGACCAACAGGGTCACGCCGAGGTTAATCAGCCCCAGTCGTCCGACCGGCGCAAACACTTCCTTCGTTCCTGCCGTCAACACCACAATCCAGCCGGTATTCGCCGATTTATCAAACACCGCGATTTTGGGGACCCCCCGCCATTGATACGAAATTTCGCCGCTCCCCTGTTTCATAATCTTCTGCCCAAAATCTTCTCGACTGCTTTCTGTCGTCAAAATCATTTTGGGATCCGGATGAGCAAGCATGACGCCGTTCGAATCCCAAATGTACGCATAGCCGGTTTCGCCGATTTTGACCGGATCAATATAGAGTTTGGTTAGATAGGTGACATCTATCACGCCGACGAGAACTCCAACGGGAACATTGCTCGCATTTTTAATCGGCACGGCAATTGTAAAAACGGGCTTGCCGGACGATTTATCCGCCAGCACTTCAGACACCGCAATCTCTCCCTTCATGGCGCGTTGAAAATAGCTGCGGTCGGCGATGGAAAAATGACGGATATGTTCGGACGTGGATGAGGCGACAACTTCACCGTTGCCATTTGTAATGACCACCGATTCGTAAAATTGATAGGTGTCGCATAAAAAGATCAACAATTGATTCGCTTTCGGCAGAATGCTTTCGTCAGAGGAAAACGTCTGCGGCACCTGTTGAATCGTCTCCTGCCTGCTCCATGCGGTCAAGTCCAACTTCGTTCGGTTCACCAGCGTGTTCATATTCTCGGAAATGCCGGCGGCAATCACGCGCATTTGGCTGGTGAGCGCCTCTTCAAGCGCGCGTTTTGTCGTCAAATAGGACACAAACGCAATCGTTCCCATGCCAACAATAATCAGCAGCGTTGTTGGAAGCAAAAATTTTCCTCTGAGTTTCAAATGCATCATGTTTCTTGAGAGGCGCTTGAAAAGAGAATAATCTCTGAGCAAGAGACTCCCGATCCTCTTTTTAGCCTCGACGGGGCAAACACAGCCGACCGCGTCACGTCACGATGACTTTTGATAAAGACAACCTGACAGCTTAAAAAATCTGATAAAGGAGTGTCAAATCTTGATTTGACAGCGAAATCAAGATTTCGCACTCCAGCATATTAAATCACCACCAAAAATCTGTCAGGTCTGACATCTGCGCTTGCCGAAAAGCGTATTGTTTAAGTATTTCTTATAAAAAAACTTCTGTCAATCTTTTCTTGACAGAAAGAATGACAGCGGCTATTGACAAGGCGATTTGCTGCCTATCGCCCAATAATCAATCAAAGAAAGGATATGACATCATGCCAACATTCATTACATCGCCTGTCACGATTCAAGCCGCAGGGAATAAGCCGAAAATTATTGAGGAATTTATTGGTTTAGTGAATTCCAAAACGCCGAGCCTGAGCGTCGCAAGAATGAAAAGCCCCGCAGGATGGATCGAGCCGGGGCAAACGCCTGAATTTGACGAATATACGGTCGTGCTGCGCGGATTACTGCGCGTCACGACCAAAACGGAGGTTTTTGACGTGCAGGCAGGCCAAGCGATTATCACGCCGCGCGGCGAGTGGGTGCAATATAGCACGCCTGCAGCGGATGGGGCGGAATATATCGCCGTCTGCATGCCCGCGTTTTCGCCCCAAATCGTCCACAGAGACCTGCCGTAAACAAGATTATGGACATCGCAGTCAGACACCTTCAAAGTGTCTGACAACTTTCCTTTATTCGCAAGCCACCAGCCACCCGACGGGCGCGTCATGCTCGCCGCGCTGAATCGCCGTCAGCGTCTCGTACAGCCGCTTCGTCACCGGCCCGGCCTCTTTCCCGCCGCCGTAAAATGTCCGCAATTTCCCATCATGCGCGATGCCGCCAATCGGCGTGATGATGGACGCCGTGCCGCACGCGCCCGCTTCGACAAATTCGCTGATTTCAGCAAGCGGCACAGGCCGTTCTTCGACGGTCAGGCCGAGATAGGCGCGGGCAATTTCGACAACGGAACGGCGCGTGATGCTCGGCAAAATCGAAGGGGAATTCGGCGTGACGATCACGCCGTCTTTCGTGACGCCGAAAAAATTCGCGCCGCCGAGTTCATCAATGAATGTGCGGTGTTGCGCGTCGAGATACAAGCAATCGTCATAGCCCGACTGCTTCGCCAATTCCCGCGTTTTCAAGCCCGCCGCGTAATTTCCGCCGACTTTCAAATGCCCGGTGCCGCGCGGCGCGGCGCGATCTTCATCCGCCACGCAAATCGTAATCGGTTTGAAGCCGCCTTTAAAATAGGGGCCGACCGGCGAGCAATAGGCGCAAAACAGATATTCCGACGCCGGACGCGCCCCAAGATTGTCGCCATGCCCGAATTCAAACGGGCGGATGTAGAGACTCGCGCCCGTGCCATAGGGCGGCACCCAGCGCAAATTCGCCCGCACCAGCCGAATGCAGGCGTCAATGAACTTCGCTTCCGGCACGTCCGGCATGAGAATGCCCCGCGCGCTCGCGCTCATCCGTTTCGCGTTCTGATCAGGGCGAAACAGAAGCACTCTGCCGTCGCGGGCGGTTTGCGCTTTCAGCCCCTCGAAACATTCCTGCCCGTAATGCAGCGCATTCGAGCCGATGCTGATGGTGAGTGTGTTCTCCGTCGTCAGCCGTCCGGCATCCCATGCGCCGTTCTTCCAACTGGAGAGATAATTGTAATCGGTGCGGGTATAGCCATACCCAAGATTGCCCCAATCTAATGCGACTTTTTCCATAGCCATAACGCCCTCGCTTGCGTGTCGTATTGCCGCAGACCTAACACGTTTCAACTTGTCAGGTCTCTTAAACATCAATGCTCATCTCGCGCCAAGGCGCAAAGACGCCAAGCGCGTTTTTTTATTCTTGGCGTCTTTGCGCCTTGGCGCGAAAATTCTCTTTGCCATTTTTTATCTTTGCGGTCAAGCAAATATTCGCGGGAAATCGCAATTCGCGGAATCTTTCGGCGCGCAAAAAGCCTCAAATTTGTCTTGACAATTTCACGCCGCATTTTTCAGATAAATGCTTGTCGTATTGTACCGAAAAAAGGAATGGCGGCTCGTTTGCCGCCCATTCGCACGATGAACAATTAGCAGGAGGAGGTTGAGGTATGAAAAAAGCGATGTTACTGACGCTGGCAGCCCTAACGCTGCTCGCCCCGGTTGCGCTTGCTGTGGACGATGAATGGGGCGTCATCACGATTCCGAAAGGCCAGCCGATTCATGTGGGATTCTCGGCGGCGTTGACCGGCGATTATGCCAACCTCGGTTTGGACGAACAGAATGGCGTGACGTTAGCTCTCGAAGATAAAAAATCCGAAGTCCTCGGGTTCAAAGTGGAATTACTCGTTGAAGACGATGGATGCGAAGGCTCTCCGGCGATGGCGATTGCGGAAAAATTCAGCGCGGATCCGCTTTTCGTCGGTATTATCGGCCACATGTGCAGCCCAAGCAGCATTCCGGCATCCAAAACCTTTGAAAAGAATGGCTTCTCGATGATTTCCCCCTCTTCGACAGCGGCGGAATATACGTCGCGCGGCTTAAAAAACGTGTTCCGCACCTGCTTTAATGACGCCGTGCAAGGAAAAGTCGCCGCGCGCTACGCGATGAATGTCCTGAAATTCAAAACCGCCGTCGTGATTCATGACAAAAGCAGCTATGGTCAGCCAATTGCCGAGAATTTCAAAGCCACGTTCGAGGAATTGGGCGGCAAAGTGCTGGCGTTCGAAGGCGTGACGCGCGGCGATAAAGATTATCGCCCGATTTTGACCAAAATGAAACCGATGAACCCGCAAGTCGTCTATTTCGGCGGCATGGCCGCAGAAGGCTCGTTAGTCGCCGGGCAGATGCGCGATGTCGGAATGAAAAAAGCCGTGTACATGAGCGACGACGGCTGCTACAGCGTCCCGGATTTCATCGAAGGCGCGGGCGAAGCCTCTGAAGGCGCGTATGTGACGTTTGCCCGTCCGGCAGGCGAAGACTACGCCGCGTGGGCGAAACGCTTCACGGAACGCTTCGGCAATCCGCCGGTCACGTTCGCCGCGCAGTCCTATGACGCCGCCATGGCCATGATGATGGCGATTGAAAAAGCCGGCGTCGTACAAGAAGACGGCAGCCTCGTGATCGGGAAAAAAGCCCTGTCCGATGCCATTCGCGCCCTTGAATTTCAAGGCGCAACCGGCAAAGTCGGGTTCACGGAAACCGGCGATTCGCAAAGCGAAGTGGTTGTCTGGCAAGTGAAAGAGAAACAATACGTGATCGCCCCGGGACAAGAGTAATCGCGGAGAAGGCAGGCTGTGACAGGTAATGCGTAACGATTTGTCCCGCAAATCTTACGCATTACGTGTTTTTAAGCGTCCTCGAAGAACGTGAAAATTATTATCAAATGGATTTTCAGCCTTACGGCGATTCTGCTGCTTCTCATTGCGTACCAATTCTATCGCCAATCGTCTGAGCCGATGGCTTTTGTGTGGGAACCTGAGGAATTAGATCGGCTGTTGACGAATTCCGGCGCGAAAAATTTCGCGGTGTCGGAGAACAATGTGGTTTCGCTGACCATTGAGCAAGGCGTCGCGCCGCTTGACGGATTGCACGGAACGGTCGCCCTGTTTCCCGATGCCACGCTTGAGCAAACGGTCGAAATTCCGCAAGGGCAGGAATCGCTTGCGCCGAAACTGTTTTTGAATGATCAAGGGCTGTTGCAATGCGTGTTCAGCGACGGGCAGCAGCAGGTGTTTCGCACGGCGCAGCAGCAGCGTCTCTTTTCCATGAAATCCGCCGCTCGGCAAATTGCCCTGCAATTAGTGAACGGCGTGACGCTCGGCGGAGTCTATGCGCTCGTCGCGGTCGGCTATACGCTCGTGTACGGCATCATGATGATGATTAACTTCGCGCACGGCGACATCTTCATGTTCGGCGCGTATGGCGCGTTTTTCGCCTTCTCCACGCTGATTTCTTCCGGCAAGCTTTCGATTCCTTGGATTCTTGCGTTCGGCCTCGTGCTGTTGGTCGCTATGCTGACGTCCGCCATTGTCGGCTTGCTCACGGAATACGCCGCGTATCGCCCATTGCGAAACGCGCCGCGCTTGACGCTGCTCATCAGCGCGATTGGCGCATCCGTCTTTCTGCAAAACGCGATGATGCTGCTGACGTCCGGCCGCATCAAATATTATCCGAATCCAGCACTTCTCAAAGGGGCAATTCCGCTCTTCGGCGGCGTGTCGCTGGAAAAAATCGGCCTGTTAATCATTTTTCTTTCGATTGCGATGATGATGACCTTATACTTGATTATTCAAAAAACGAAAATCGGCAAAGCGATCAGGGCGGTCGCCGAAGACCGCGATACCGCGTCCTTGATGGGCATCAACGTCAACCGCATCATCATTACGACGTTTCTGCTGAGTTCCGCGATGGCGGGCGCGGGCGGCATCATGGTCGGGCTGCGCGACACGCAAATCAATCACATGATGGGCTTTTTGCCCGGCATGAAGGCGTTTACGGCGGCCGTCTTAGGCGGCATCGGCAACATTCCCGGCGCGATGTTCGGCGGCTATTTCCTCGGCATCGCGGAAGCGCTCGGCACGCAATTCATGCCCACCGATTATAAAGACGTGATTGCGTTCACGTTGCTGGTCTTTATCCTGATTTTCCGGCCAACCGGCTTGTTGGGCGAAGTGTTGGCGACGAAAAAGATGTAAGCATGAGGGGAAATCTATGAAATTTTGGTCAACGGCAGAACATATCGGCGCGAACGCTCTCAGGAAAATTCATCCCACCGTGAGAGTGTTGATCCTTGTGGGGGGGCTTATTCTTTTGCCCTGGCTTGTCGGGCCATATTGGACGCAAGTGCTGTTTCTTGTCGGGCTGTACGTGCTCATGGGAACGGGGCTGAATGTGGCGGTCGGCTTCGCGGGGCTGCTCGTGTTAGGGTACGCCGCATTTTACGGCATCAGCGCCTACGCCTACGTGCTGTTAGCGCGCGCGCTCGTGCCAGACCCGGCGCAGGGCTACACGAATTATTTCTGGCTGCTGATTCCGGTCTGCGTGGTCATTGCGTTCATCGTCGGCGCGTTATTGGGCATTCCGGTCTTGCGGACTCGGGGCGATTATCTCGCCATCGTGACGCTCGGCTTCGGCGAAATCGTCCGCTTGATTTTGAAAAACATGAACAGCCTGACAAACGGGCCGCAAGGCTTGAGCGGCAAAGCTCCAGCGTTGTTTTCGTTTCAATTTAAAGAGCCGATGCATTTTTATTATTTGATTCTCGCAAGCTGCATCATCGCCATTTTCGTGGCGGATCGCCTGAATAACTCGCGCATGGGGCGGGCGTGGATCGCCATGCGCGAAGATGAAGACGTGGCGCGGGCAATGGGCGTCAACGTGACGAAATATAAATTATTGGCGTTTGCCATCGGCGCGTCGTTTGCCGGGGCGGCTGGCGCGATTTTTGCGGCGCGGCAAGGCACGATTTTCCCCGACGATTTTTCGCTGCTCGTCTCAATCAACGTGCTGTGCCTGATTGTCATCGGCGGCATGGGAAGCATTCCGGGCGTCATCCTCGGCTCGCTGATTCTGATCGGCTTGCCGGAAGCACTGCGGCCGGTGCAGCAATATCGCCTGTTAGCGTATGGCTTTTTATTGATTATCATGATGCGCTTCCGTCCCACGGGATTTATCCCTTCAGCGCGGCGCAGATTCGAATTTACGCGAGGAGATTGACGGCCAATGGATTTGTTGAAAGCGCAAGATCTCACGATGCAATTCGGCGGCGTGACCGCCCTGAACGCGCTGCATTTCACGATTGAACGCGGGAAAATCGTCAGTTTAATCGGGCCGAACGGCGCGGGAAAAACGACATTTTTCAACGTCGTCACCGGCTTTTATTCCCCGACGAGAGGAAGCATTCTGTTTGACGGTAAGGAAATCGTGGGCGCGCGGCCGGAGCAGATAACGCGGCATGGCGTGGCGCGCACGTTTCAAAATATCCGCTTATTCAACGAAATGACCGCGCTGGAAAACGTGATGGTTGGGCGGCATTGTCGGATGCGGGCGGGCGCGCTGGGCGCGCTGCTCCGCGGCCGGAAAACGCTTGAAGAAGAGCATCTCGTCCACGTGCGGGCGTATGAGCTTCTGAGGCAGGTCAATCTCCATCAGCATGAAGACACGCTGGCGAAGAATCTGCCTTACGGCGAGCAGCGACGCTTAGAAATCGCGCGCGCGCTGGCGACTGACCCGAAATTGCTGCTGCTCGACGAGCCATCGGCCGGGATGAATCCGCAGGAAACCTTAGAACTCATTAAGCTGATTGACCGGCTAAACAAAGAATTGCGCATCACGATCCTGCTGATTGAACATGACATGCGCATGGTGATGAATATTTCCGATCACGTTGTGGTGCTGGATTACGGCAAAAAAATCGCGGAAGGCGCGCCGGAGCAAGTGCAAAGCAACGAACAGGTGATTGAGGCGTATTTGGGGAGGAAGCGATAAGTCATGGCGACATTGGAGGTCAAAAATATTCACACGTTTTATGGCAACATCGAAGCCCTCAAAGGCGTGTCGCTCTCGGTCGAAGAGGGCGAAATCGTCACGCTGATCGGCAGCAACGGCGCGGGGAAAAGCACGACGCTGAACACAATCTGCGGCATTCTGAAGCCGCGCGCCGGCGAAATTCATCTTGAAACGGAGCGGATTGACCATCTTCCGGCGCATCTGATTGTCACGCGAGGGATTTCCCAATCGCCCGAAGGCCGGAAAATTTTTTCGCGCCTGACCGTCATGGAAAATCTCGAAATGGGCGCGTATATCCGCAAAGACAGCCCGGCGGAGATTCGCAAAGACATTGATCACGTCTTTTCCCTGTTTCCGCGCCTGCGCGAGCGGGAATGGCAGATTGCCGGAACGCTTTCCGGCGGCGAGCAGCAGATGTTAGCGATTGGCCGCGCGCTCATGTCCAAGCCGCGCGTCCTGCTGTTAGATGAGCCGTCAATGGGCTTGGCACCGCTGCTGGTTGACGCGATTTTCGATATTATCGAAACGATCAATAAGCAGGGCATGACGATTCT
>CAZCGG010000047.1:0-2310 GCA_964498135.1 uncultured Candidatus Moduliflexus sp. | reverse complement strand
TTGACGCGATTTTCGATATTATCGAAACGATCAATAAGCAGGGCATGACGATTCTTTTAGTGGAGCAAAACGCGCAAGTCGCACTTTCCATCGCGCATCGCGGCTACGTGATGCAAGCCGGGGAAGTCGTGCTGCGTGATTCGGCGAAGAATTTGCAGGAAAATGAAATGGTGCGCCGCCTCTATCTCGGCGAAGAAGGACTCTGACAGCTATGAAGTCTTGAAGACTTCATAGCTGTCAGACACCTTGAAGGTGTCTGACAGCTTTCCTTGGCCGCAACCTTCTGCTTCAAGAATAGAATGGACTTGGCGACGCCGGATGAAATATCCCCAATGATTGATGACTGCGTGAGTCGGCGGATTTAGACGCATGGCTTTTTACCGGCGCATGATGTTCAACGCTCTGCGGCGTGTATTCCGGCACGATTTCGGCAAGCAGCCGCTTAATTTTGACGGCATCGAAGGCGTGACCGGCAGCCGCAAGCTGCGCGATTTGGCGTTCCAATTGCGCCCATTCGTCCGCGTCGCCGCGTAGCACCATGATTTTGCGATGCCCGGTCGGAACAATGCCTTCCCCTTCCGTAATCAATTCTTCGTACAATTTTTCTCCCGGACGCAGGCCGGTATATTTAATCGCAATGTCGCGCTCCGGTTCATAGCCGTATAACCGAATCAAATCATGGGCAAGGTCGAGAATGCGAACCGGCTTGCCCATATCTAAAATGAAAATCTCCCGCCCCGTTCCCATCGAACCGGCTTGCAAAATTAATTGCGCCGCTTCGGGAATCGTCATGAAAAATCGCGTGATGTCAGGATGCGTAATGGTCAGCGGGCCGCCGGACGCGATTTGTTCCTGAAAAATCGGGACGACCGACCCGGAACTTCCCAACACGTTGCCGAAACGCACCGCCATGAAGCGCGTCGCGCACGAGGCGCAGACGGAAGTCACGATTTTCTCGGCCACGCGCTTTGTCGCGCCCATGACATTCGTTGGCCGCACAGCCTTATCTGTCGAAACCAGCACGAAACGCTCGACGCGAAATTCCTTCGCAATTTGCGCCAAATTTTTCGTGCCGATCACATTATTCATCACCGCTTCCCACGGATGAAGCTCTTGCATCGGCACGTGTTTGTACGCGGCGGCATGAAACACGACGTGGGGAGCATACCGTTCGAAAACGCGCCGGAGCGCGTCCGTATTCCGAATATCAGCCAGCACGCCGACGCTTTCAACCCCATCGAAGAGTTTGTGCGCTTGCATTTCAATCTGGAACAGGTTGTATTCGCTGACATCTAACATCACGACGCGCTGCGGCTGAAATTGGCAGACCTGCCGCGCCAATTCGCTGCCAATTGAGCCGCCTGCGCCGGTAATCAAGACGCATTTCCCGCGAAGATATTGGGCGATATGAGCGCGCTCCAATTGAACTTCGTCGCGGCGCAGCAAGTCTTGCATTGACACATTGCGCACGAGTTGCAGCGAAATATTGCCGTTCACCAATTCACTCATCGAAGGCAAGGTGCGAAACGGCTTCCCTGTCTGTTCGCAGAACGCGGTGATTTTGCGCATCTGTTCGCCGGTCGCGGAGGGAATCGCAATCAAGATTTCGTCAAACAGGTGGGAAAACGATTTGAGTTCGCTGATTGTCCCTAACACTCTGACTCCATGAATCGCTTTGCCCTGTTTATCGGGGTGATCGTCCAAAAATCCCGACGGCGCAATGCGCCATGCGGGAGAGTCCAGCATTTCCCGCACGATTTGCTCGCCAGCGTTGCCCGCGCCGATAATCAGCACGTTCTTTCTGGAATCATTGAGTGGCGTAAACGACGGAAAGATTTCGTTGAATAATTTGCGCGCAAAAAACAGGCGCACCCCCAATCGAATGCCGCCAATCGAAATCAACGTCAACGCCCAATCAATCATGAAGACTGACCGCGAAAAGCCTTGAAACCGGTAAAGAGCTAAAATGGCGAAATTGATGAACAGCGTGCTGACAATCGAGGCTTTAATCACGTTCAGCAAATCTACCAAACTCGTATAACGCCACATGCCGCGATACAGATGAAAAAGAAAAAACGCGCTCAGTTTGACCGCGAGAACAAGCGGCAAAACATGCAGAAATCCCTGCCATTCGCGTTCTGAAATTCGGAATTCGAACCGGACGCTGTATGCCAAAAGGAGTGAGGCGATAATCATTGCCACATCCGCCAACAGGATGACGTAAAAATTATGGCTGCGCAAAAGATGTTTCATGATAGTTTATCCAACAGGACTTACGCACCCCACCCCGTCCCTCCCCTCAAATCAGGG
>CAZCGG010000046.1:0-22334 GCA_964498135.1 uncultured Candidatus Moduliflexus sp. | reverse complement strand
GACAATCGCGCAAAACGGATGTCAACAGAAAAAAAGCGGAAATGACAAAATCACGGCGGAAAAATACCTTTACGCGAACTCGCGTTTCCCATTCGACGCCCCGCCTGAACGTTCGCTGACGCGCTTTTTTCTTGACACTCAGAACGCCCATTATCATCACTGCCTTTCGTTATTCGGAGACTCGTCAGGTTTCGCAAATCTGCCGGGTTTGGTTGTCAATCCGTCCATTTTGCGAGAATCTATCATGTCCCCAACGCTTTCGATTATCGTTCCTATGTATAACGAATCCGCCGTGATTCGCCTGTTTTATGAGCGCGTCACGGCGGCGGTCGCGCCGATGGGCGTGTCGTATGAATTGCTGTTCGTGGATGACGGCAGCGCGGATGACACGTTCGAGCAGATTCGGACGATTGCGGACGCGGATCCGCATGTCGCCGCGCTCCGCTTTTCGCGGAATTTCGGGCATCAAGCCGCGCTGTTCGCCGGAATGTCCCGCGCCGCCGGAGATTTTATTTTGATGATGGACGGCGATTTGCAGCATCCGCCGGAACTCATCCCGGAACTCTGGCAGCAGGCGCAAAACGGCTTCGATATCGTCTATACAATCCGCGAAACGTCCGAAGGGGCGGGCTGGTTCAAGCAATTCACGTCGCGGGCGTTTTACGCGCTCTTTTCTTATTTGACCGACGTGCACTTAGAGCCGAACACGGCGGATTTCCGCCTGATTTCGCGCAAAGTGTGCAATACGATTACGGCGATGGACGAGCGAGACGTGTTTCTGCGCGGCGTCTTTGCGTGGGTCGGCTTCCGGCAGAAGGGAATTCCGTATCATGCCCATGAACGCGCCAAAGGCGTCTCGAAATATACGCTGAAAAAGATGTTCAACCTCTCCGTCAACGGCATTACGTCCTTTTCGACCGTGCCGATCCGCCTTTCCCTGATTTTATGCGCGTTTTCCCTCAGCGTTGCCGCAAGTTACAGCCTGTACGCGCTTTACGCCAAATTCGTCGCGCATCAGGCCGTGCCGGGCTGGACATCGCTCTTGATTCTGTTGTCGCTTTTCTGTTCGGGAATCTACGTCATGTTGGGGATTCTCGGCGAATATATCGCCAAAATTCATCTTGAAACCAAGAAACGCCCGCGTTTCATCATCGAACGCGCGATTCGGAAATAATGGAGTTGCTGCTCAATAAGAATTCGGCCGTTCGCCCTGAGCGTGTCGAAGGGCGTGGTGTGGTTCGACAAGCTCACCACGAACGGGGCTGTTTTCGGGTCATCTCCTTATTGAACAACAACTCTAATATAATTGCCATAAGTAATTATGAATAATGTTTTTCGAATTCTCGCCAAGCCCGCGAAGCTCGCAAAGGTGGTCACATACGGCCTTTGCGAGCTTCGCGGGCTTGGCGTGAGAAATACAACAAAACAATTTGTAATTACTTAAATTAAAGTTATGCGAAAATCAACAGGCATGTTCATGACGGAATGCGTCATTGGCCTTCTGCTCATCCTGCTCGCGGCCATCGCGCTGACGGGCGGCTTGAGCCTTTCGTTCGGCCTTTTCAACATGTCGGCGCATTCATTGCGCAATCCGCTCATCTTTTTGGGGATCGCCCTGATTATCAGGCGCGTTCTGGCGGGAAGCTTTTTCAAAAACAGCCCCGTATTGGGCGGACTCAGCCGTTTTCTGCGGCTTGCCGAATTGCGGAAATGGCTGCTCCGGCCTGACGCGCCCGCGCTCGCTGCGCCGCAGCCTGCCGCGCCAAGCCTGCGCCCGATATTAGCCGCGTTCGCGGGATTCCTCGCGTTGACGCTGCTCTGGGCGTTTCCGGTCATCAAAAATTTCTCGACAACGATGTTCGGCGTCGGCGGCGACCGCTACATTTACCTCTGGGATATGTGGTGGATGAAAACCGCTCTGCTCGATTTGCGCGTGAATCCTTTAAAGACGGATTACCTATTTTATCCGGGCGGTATCAGCCTCGCGTTTCACGATTTTTCCATTTTCAACGCGCTTGTTTCCGTGCCGTTGCAATACCTTTTCACCCGCGAAGAAATTTACAACATTCTCTATCTTTCCACCTTTATCATCGGCGGATTCGGCTGCGTGCTGCTGCTGCGCTATTTGACCGGCAGCGCGGCGGCGGGCATGATTTCCGGCCTGATTTTCGTCTTCTGGGGCGGCCGCGCCTATTACGTGGATCACCTGAGTTTGGCCTCGATTCAATGGTTTCCGTTCTGCACGCTCTTTTTCATCAAAACGCTGCGCGAACCGTCGTACCGCAACTCCGCGCTCGCCGCGCTGTTTTTCGCCGCAAATGCCCTTTCTGCGTGGTATTACGCCGTGTATATGACGCTGTTTGCCTCGCTCTTCCTTATTTACGCGGCGATTGCCGAGCGAAAGCAGGCGTTCACGCTCGCCTTCCTCAAACGGCTCGCCGTCTTGACGCTTATCTTTCTCGTGATCATGCTGCCCCTGCTGATCCCGATGTTCGGGCAGATCGCGGCGGGCGACGATTACATGGTGTCGCCGGTGTATGAACTCGATGCGGCCAGCCTGAACACGCTCTTGCTGCCCAGCGTCAACCATGATCTCATCGGAAATTATGTCAACGCGATCTATAAAAAGCACGATCTGCCCATACAAGTAGGCATTCCCGGCGCATCGTTTCTCGGCTGCGCCACGATCTTGCTCGGCCTGTACGCAATCAAAAAATTGCGACATCTCCAGATCGGCTTCTGGCTGGCCGCGTTCGCCATTTTTCTGATTCTCGCCATGGGGCCGCATCCGGTGCTGTTTTCCAAAATTTACGAGTCCATTCCGCTCCCGTACCAAATTCTGCGGCATCTCCCGGTATTGGACATCGTGCGCATTCCGGTGCGGTTCATGGTCGTGGCGATGTTCTGCGCGAGCGTTCTCGCCGGGTTCGCCTGCTGGGATATTTTCCGGCGAACGCGCTTCAAATCGGTCGTGTTCATCCTATTCGCCGCGCTGATTCTGCTCGAGCATTTCCGGTTCGCCTATTATAGCCCCGTCGAAAACATTCCGCAATTTTACCAGCAGCTTGGGCAAAACAACGACGATGCCGCAATTCTCGAAATCACGCGGTTGTTCAATTGGGAGCATGCCTCCGTGCGATCATCCCTGTTTCAGACGGCGCACCGGAAAAAACTGTTTCACGGCCACGCCTCGCGCGTTCCTTGGGATGCCTATCGTCAGGCGTATGCGCCCTACGTGATTTTCGACGATTTATTTACGCTGTCTGACGAAAAAAAAGCGTTCTACACGACGCAGCAATACGTCACGCCCTATTATTACGCCACGCTTGAAAAGGCCGATATTCTGGAGATTCTCAGCCACTATCGCGTGTGCTGGGTCGCGCTGTATCATGATTATTGGTACGGCGATTATCAAACGAATATCAAACGGCTGACGGCGATGTTCGGCGAACCGGCGGCCACTGAAGGCGGCGTGACCTTTTTCCGCGTCGAACAACGGCCGCCGTCGCAGAATCTCGTGTTTCCCAGTTTGGGCGTGATGCCCTTGCAAGAAGGCGAAGACGGCATCCCGTTTCGCCCCATCTGCATCACGGCCGATTTTTCCGCGCTGAACGTGACGCAAGCGAAGTCGCTCCGCCTGCGATTTCAGGGACAAAGCGTGACGCAGCCCGCCGATGCCGTCCGCGTCTTCGTCAATGGCGCGCTCATGTCAACAACGCCGATCACGCAGGCGTGGACGGACATCGCGGTTTCCGCCGCGCCGCTTCAGCCCGGTCTGAACGTGATTCAGATCAAAACAGACCGCCGCGAACGCTGGAAAGACGGCATTCGCATTCGCAACCTCGAAATCAATTTCGAGAGGTAACGAGTTAACGCAAGCGACGCAAACGGCGCAAGAACCGCAAGCATTAGCGTCTTTTGCGCCCTTTGCGCCGTTTGCGTTAAAAAAAACCATGCCCCCCATTATCTCCCTGCTCTGCGCCGGAACAAGCGCGGGACTTTTTTTCTTTGCCCAGAGTTTGCCGGTTATGCGGACGTTCCACGACCAGCCCTACGCTGGCGCGATCTTTCAGGGCTTCGGCTCGCTGACCGCGCTTGGCTGGCACGTCGCGCTCGCCAATCTCGGCCTGTTCGCCTTTTGGCTGGCAAGCTCGCTGCTTGAGGCGCGGCTCTTGCGCCGGGATTTCCGCGAAACGGCGCGGCAGGACGCCACAAGTTATTTGCCGCTCTGTCTGCTGCTGCTCGCGCTGCTGCGCTTCAACGCCTTCATTGCGTATTATTTCGAAGGGCTGTTGCTGTTGGCGCATTCCGGCGCATTTCTTCTGCCGCTGGCCGCGCTGATTGGCGTGGCGTATCTCAAAATCTCGCGCTGCGAAGCTAACCGCAGACGCCGCCCACCGGAAACCGATTCCGCCGAAGCGGGCGCGTCATGGCGGCTGCTCGCGGGCTTATTTCTAATTGCGTTCTTCATTTACGCCGCCGTCGGCCTCTACATCAACCGCGAAATCGGGCGCGGCGGCGACGAGCCGCACTATCTGCTCATCGCGCACAGCCTCGCGCATGACCGCGACCTCGCCATTTCCAACAATTACAAGCAGCAGGACTATCGCGCGTTTTTCTCGCAGCCGCTTGACGCGCACGTCAGCATCGGCAAAGACGGGACGCGCTATTCCATTCATCCGATTGGCCTGCCGCTGCTGCTGCTCCCCGCGTATGCGCTCAAAGGCTATAAAGCCGCGCTGCTCGAAATGTGCCTGATGGCGGCCTGTCTCTCCGCGCTGCTCTTTCTGATTGCCGAATCGCTGACGCGCTCGCGCTGGCTGTCGCTGCTGCTGTGGGGAACGATCAGCTTTACGCCGCCGCTCCTGTTCTACGCCTCGCAATTTTACCCGGAAACGCCTTCTGCGCTTGGCATTGCGGCCGCATATTATCTCATCCGCGCGGACGACCGGCGGCGGCGCTGGCGGCCGGCGCTGCTCGGCCTGACGCTCGCGTATCTCCCTTGGCTGCAACAGCGCATGATTCTCCCCGCCGCGCTGCTTTGCGGCTATCATCTTTCTGCAATTTGGCGCGATAAGGCGAACGGGAGGGCAGACATGCCTGTTCTGCGCTTCTCCGCCGCCGCGCCGACGCTGATGTTCGCCGCGTCCGGCCTGCTCATGGCGGGCTATTATTACGTCTTATTCGGCAATCCGCTGCCGAACGCGCCCTATTTGAGCGTCGGCGTGAAAAGCGTTTTTTCGGCGGAGATTTTTTTGAAAGAAGGTCTGTTCGGGCTGCTGTTTGACCAAGAAGCGGGGCTATTCGTGTTTGCGCCGCATTTCATGCTTGCCGCCGCCGGATGGCTGTTTTTATGGCGAAAAAACCGCGCGGAGGCGTGCGCGCTGTTCGCCGTCGCGGCGAGCATTTACATTCCCTGCGCCGGATTCACGCTGCAATGGCGCGGCGCGTGGAGTCCGGTCGCCCGCTACATGGTCGCCCTGCTGCCGGTGTTATTCGCGCCGCTCTGCCTCGGCGTCGAACGCGCGGCGCGGACGCGGCATCGCTATCTGCTCGCCGCGCTGCTGCTGCTCGGCTTCGCGTGGTCGCATCAATTTTTGCGCGCCCCGGACACGCTGCTGATGTGGAATCGGGGCATTAATTCCACATTTCAGGAGAGCGCGAATCTGCTGCCAGTGTTCCAATATTTTCCGTCATTCACGCGCGGAACGGGCGGAAACGTCCCTCTGACGGCGATCTGGCTCGGCCTGATTGCGCTGCTGACGCTCGATCTGTGGCGGACAACGCCGATTCGCCCGCGCATCAGCCCAACCGGCGCGATTCGTCCGCTTCAAACGCTGTTCGCCGCGTATGCTGGCTTGATTGCCGCGTTCGGCCTCTGGACGTTTCTGAAAATCACTCCGGCCGCGCCGATTTACCTCACCAACGCGCATAATCGCGCCTTGCGGAAATTCATGGACGAGACTGACGGGAACGTCGCGCTGCGTCAGGAATTTTCAGGACTTGCCGCGCTTCCGCGAGAAGCGTTCCGGTTTGCGTATCTTGGCCGCGAAAAGGTTGGCAAACAGGGCAAAACGCCGCCCGGCTTTCTCGTGACCGGCCCGTATGAGCCGTATAAACGCGGGAAATATACGGCCTATTTTCAGATGACGGCACAGCCGCATTCGCCGACGGCAACACTCGTCCAACTCGATATTGCGGCGCATTCCGGCATGAAAATTTTCGCCGAACGCGCCGTCGCCGGGCAGGATTTTTCAACGCCGGGGCAGGCGGAACTCGTGCCGTTGCCCTTTGAATTGACGGAAGACGTGACCGACCTCGAAACCCGCGTTTATTATGAAGGCGTCGCCGACGTGACGGTCAAGCGGGTCTTTATCGAACCCGCTTTTTCCTTGACAGAATGACGATTGTTCAAACATGGCGTAATCATGAAAAAAGGTTGTCAGACATCTTAAAGGTGTCTGACAGCTTCTTCCTGACCAAAAATAAATATAGTAATCAACGGAACTTCGTTTTTTGAAGAAACGGAGATTTTTGCGGTGCGGTATAAATTCAATTTTCCGACATTGGAGGGGAAAAACGCATGAAACATTCTTGGCTAAAGTGGGCAATTGGGTTGATTGATGTGACATTAATTGGGGTATTTCTCGCGGTCTGCTATATTCATTTCGTTGCGCCGATTGACTTGAACCTCGGCGCGTTCACGCTGAAAGGGGCGGGCTTCACGAAGCCGTTTCTGCTGATGGCCGCGCTCTGGGCGCTCCGCTACGCGATTCTGCTGACGTCCAGCCAGACGATGCAGCGCAGCCGCATGGCGTGGTATTATCTCGGCATCGGCGTCATCGCGGGCGCGACGCTGCTGCTGGAAACCGCGATGACTCGGGTGTTTTCCGTCGCATTTTTCAATCATTACGCCTTCTTAATCGTCAGCACCGCCATGTTCGGCTTCGGCTTCAGCGGCGTCATTCTGTCCATTTTTCCCAAATTGCAGCGCCTGAATTTCGACGCCATGCTTTCCGTGTTGGCAATCTGCTTCTCCGTCAGCGTGATTATCACCCTGAAAGTCGTGGTGGACGTGCCGCTGCAATTCGGCGAATTGAAAAATCAGACGATTCAAATGGTTTATCTGTCCATTTATTACCTTGCGCTGGCCGTGCCGTTCTTTTTCTCCGGCATGGTCGTGGCGCTGCTCATGTCGCATCTGCCCGGCTCGGTCAATACGCTTTACTTTTCCGATTTGATGGGCGCGGGAATCGGCTGCTTTTTAGTGCTGCCGCTCGTGCCGACGCTGACCGCGCCCGGCGCGGTCATTGTCGCCGCCATGTTCGGCCTGCTCGCCGCCGCCTGCTTCGGCAAGCTCGCCGGAAAGCCGTTCGTGGCCGCCAGCCTGATGGCCTTTCTCGCCGTCGCCGCGCTGCTGCCGTTCCGCGAAACGCATTTCCGCGTCAAAGTTCACGAAGGCAAGCGCAGCTATAATCTCGACGAACAGGCGGGCAAGATTGAATTCAGTGAGTGGGGGCCGATTTCGCGGATTGATGTCGCGCCCTACGGCGGCGATAAAATCATCTGGATTGACGGCGGCACGAATCAGTCGTTCATGAAGCCGTTTGACGGCAATATCACGTCGCTTGCGCCGAATCCGATGGCCGGATTGGTGTATTCGTTCGTCAAAAATCCCGACGTGCTGATTGTCGGCCCGGCGGCGGGCGAAGAAGTGCTGTACGCCCTCTCGCACAAGCCGAAGACGATTACCGGCGTTGAGTTGGATCCGGTGATTTGCCAAATCATGCAAAACGAATATCGCGCGTTTTCCGGCAGCATCTACAATCAGCCGAACACACGGCTGATTAACGACGAAGGCCGCAGCTACATCCGCCGTAGTCCGGCCAAATACGACATCATCCAGCAGATCAATAATGCGTCTCCGGCGGCGATTGCCTCCGGCGCGGTCAATCTCTCCGAAACGTATTTGATCACGGTCGAGGCGTTCCATGAATATCTGGATCATTTGAATGACAACGGCTTCATTTTTATCCGGCGTTACGGCGCGATCCGGCTGGCGACGGTGGCGGCGCAGGCGTTGCGCGAGCGCGGCGTCGAACACCCCGAAGAGCAGATTATCGTCATGCTCGATCCGCTGCATACGGTTGCGGGCGGCCAATTTTACCTGAAAAACGGCAAATTTACGGAAGAAGAATTGGCGGTGTTCCGCCAGCCCGGCAATTACGAAAACCTGTTGCACGGCCCAGCCGCATTGAACGTGCAGCATGACAAGGCGCAGGAATACCGCGCGTTGATTGCGGATCCGAATGCGTGGAAAACCTACGCCGACGTCGGCATCAACATGTACCCGGTCACGGATGATAAGCCGTTCTTCAACCATTTCACGAAATTCGCCAAATTCAACATGGAAACCGTGCCGGACGAATTTAAGCCGATTTTCAAGGTGTATGGCAACTCGGATTTCTCGCTGCTCGTCATTCTCGGCGAAGCCGCCGCGCTTTCGGTTGTGTTCATCATTCTGCCGCTCATCGTTTTCCAACGCGCCGGGCTTCACGCGCCGGGCAAAATTCAATTTTTGCTCTACTTTTTCTCGTTGGGCTTGGCGTTCATTCTGATTGAAATCGTGTTCATTCAAAAATTCACACTGTTCATCGGCAATCCGACCTATTCCGTGACCGTCGTGCTGTTTTCCATGCTCATCGCCGCCGGATGCGGCAGTTACCTTTCCGGCCGCTTTAAACAGAACGCAAAGGGCGCGTTGATGATCGTGATTCCGCTGCTCGTGCTGTTTGCGATTGTGGAACTGCTCTACGGTCCCGCCGTCTTCAACGCCTGCCTCGGCTATTCGATGCCGGCGCGGATGTTGATTTCCGTTCTGATGATTTTTCCGCTCGGCATGGTGATGGGCATGCCGTTTCCGCTCGGCGTCACGTTCGCCAACCTCGTCGCGCCGCGCCTGATTCCTTGGGGCTGGGGCATCAACGGCTACGCGACGGTTATCGGCTCGGTGCTGTGCGTGATTCTGGCCTTGTCGTTCGGATTTAAAGCCGTCATTTTCGTGGCCTGCGGAATCTACCTGCTTGGCCTCGCTGCAATTGTCCGCGTAAAAGCGTAACTTTGACTGGATCGCTGTCAGACACCGTCGAGGCGGCTGACAGCGATGCTGAACCGCGATGAAATTATCCGTCGTCATGCCTGTTTATAATGAAATCAAGACGATTGAAGAGATTCTCCGCCGCGTGCAGGCGGTGAATCTGGAAAAAGAGATCATTCTCGTGGATGATTGTTCAACGGACGGGACGCGAGACTATTTGCGCTCGCTTACTGGCGAGAACATTCACATCTATTTTCACGAGCATAATCAGGGCAAAGGAGCGGCGCTGCACACCGGCTTCGCGCATGTTCACGGCGATGTCGTCGTGATTCAAGACGCGGATTTGGAATACGATCCCGCCGAATATCCGCTGCTTCTCGCGCCGATTTTAGAGAACAAAGCGGACGTGGTGTACGGCTCTCGTTTTTTAACCGGCGCCGAGCGAAGAGTCCTGCTGTTCTGGCATTCGCTCGGCAATAAATTTTTAACGTTCCTGTCCAACATGATTACCGACCTAAACCTGACGGACATGGAAACGTGCTACAAAATGTTCCGGGCAGGCATTTTAAAAGAAATCCGCTTCGAGCAGAAACGATTTGGCTTTGAGCCTGAATTTACGGTCAAAATCGCGCTGAAACGCTATCGCATTTACGAAGTCGGCATTTCGTATCACGGACGCGACTATTCGGAAGGCAAAAAAATCGGCTGGCGCGATGGCGCGGCGGTCTTGTGGTATTTGCTGAAATATCGGTTCCTCGCCTGACGCACGCGCCAATTCGCCGTTCCACTCGCCGCCGGACGCGTGGAACAGTTGGGAAAACTTCGCCTTATTTCCGGCAATACCGGCCTCCTTCAACAATCCTCTTGACAAATTTTTCCCGTTCGGCATATTATATTTAATTGTGTTAAAAATCGTCTCTCTCGTAAAAACGCACGGACGTGCGCCTCTACGGGGTTATAATCGTATTTACCACGATTGGCATAATTTATGATGTCGTGTCAGATGCCTTCGAAGGTGTCTGGCAAGGTTTTTTCACGATAACCTGTCGAGTCACTGCATTTACGCGCTTACGCAATATCGAACCCCGCCTGCGAAGGAAACGCCTACTATGGGAATCGTATGGAATGAACTGATGACGACCGGAGTGCCTGAATTAGACGAGCAGCACCGGTCATTGATTGCGTCGCTGAACAACTTGGCCGAATCCATGTCTGCCGGAAAAGGGCGCGACGAAATTGGCAAGATCCTCGCATTTACGGGGGAATACGCGCAAAAGCACTTTCGAGCGGAAGAAAGCTATTTTGAAAAATATCATTGCCCAGCCAACGCGGAAAATAAACGAGAACACCAGAGATTTGTCAACCGGTTTACCGAACTTATGAGCGTATTCCAGCGCACCGGCGCGGATTTCAAATTTATCAATAGCGTGTATAAAGAATTATCGGACTGGCTGCTTCATCATATTTTAGGCATAGATATCACACTCCGCCCCTATGTCCAAAAATCGGCATAACCAAAACAGCAAAGAGGGTTCATGAAATTTACCGGATTGCAAATGCGGGTGGCCTCGCTGCTCGGAATTTCCCTGCTGCTTACCGCCTCGTGCATCATCGGCTATTCGGCCAGCGTGATGCATAGCACGGCGCGGCAAGCTCGGAAGCAGGGGATTGCGCAGGCCAAAGCCTACGCGGTCGCCATTTCGAGACAATACGCCAACCGCGTTGAATCCTATCTGGAAACCGGCTTAGAAGCCGTCCGCGTTCTCGCGCAAACCTTGCGTATCGCCGCAGACGCACGCGCCGAATCGCGCTTAAGCCGGGCGGATGTCACGCATCTGCTCAAAACCGTCATCGAGCAACGCCCCGATTTTTTAGGCATTTATACGGCATGGGAGCCGAATGCGTTCGATGGCAAGGATCAAGAATTCGTCAATCATCCCGGCCACGACGCCACCGGGCGATTTATTCCGTATTGGACGCGCAATCAAGAAGGGCAGATTTTGCTTGAGCCACTGCTTGACTATGAAATCGCGGGCGCGGGAAATTATTATCAACTTCCGCGTCAAACCGGCAAAGAGCAATTGCTTGACGCCAACGCCTATTTAGTGCAAGGGAAGCCGATCCTGCTCACGTCGCTGGTCGTCCCGATTCTGAGCGACGGGAAATTTCGCGGGGTCGTCGGGATTGACTTGCGCCTCGACGTGTTCCAGCCGCTTGTCAACGACGTGGAGAGCCAACAAGCCGCCCAATTGCTGATTATCAGCAACAACGGAACGATTATCGCGGCGACGCGGCAGCCGGAATTGGCCGGAAAGCCCTTGCAAACAGTTGAAGAGGATTGGCAATCGGATCTGAACGCTGCGATAAAGCGGCCAGATGGCTACATAAAAATTGAAGAAGACCGGCTTGAAGTCTTTTGCCGCGTGGATGTCGGCAACACCGGCGCGCCGTGGTTTGTCAAAATGACCTTGCCCGAAACCGCGATCACGCATGACGCCGATCTTCTGCTCCAGCAGGCCAACCGCGACATTCTCCGCATGATTGCCATCAGCCTGATATGCCTTGCGACGGCCTGTCAACTGATGTGGGACATGATGCGGAAAATCATTGCTCCGGTGACGGACGCGGCGGCGTTTGCCGAAGAATTGGCGCGCGGCAACCTTGAAGCGACGCTCCGCCTGCATCAGAACAACGAGCTTGGCGTATTAGCTGACGCGCTGCGCTCCATGAAAGAAAAAATTCGCGGCGTGCTTCAGGAAACGTCCAAGATTATTCAGGTCGCGCAAACCGGACGACTGAACGTGCGCGGGAATTTCCGCGATTTTTCCGGCGGCTGGCGCGAATTGGGCTTTGGATTAAATAACGTTTTGGATGCTTTTTGGTCGCCGTTCAACATCACCGCCGGGCATTTGGAACGCCTCGCCAACGGGGATATTCCCGTAACCATCCCGGTTGAAGCATATTCGGGCGATTTAAAACAGGTGATTCTCAACTTGAATCAGTGCATTGAAACAATTACCGGCCTTGCGGCAGAAACGACGACCTTAACGAACGCGGCCATGCACGGGCAGTTCAATTTTCGCGGCGATGTCAAAAAATTCGGCGGAGAATACGCGGCCATCGTCAAGGGCATGAATAACACGATTGCCATGCTGGTCGGCCATATTGACCGGATTCCCGTGGCGATTCACGTGATTGACGCAGCGTTCACGATTCAATACGTCAACGCCGCCGGAGCGGCGATAGTCGGCACAACGCCGGAGCAATTGATCGGCCAGAAATGCTATGACTGGTTTCGCGCGTCCGCGTGCCAAACTGACAGATGCGCCTGCGCGCAGGCCATTTCGAGCGGCGGCATTCACGTGTGCGACGCCTCGGCGCATCGGGGCAATCGCGCCTTGTTCCTCACGCAGACCGGCATTCCGTTGCGCGACGAGCGGGACAAAATTATCGGCGCGCTGGAAATGCTGGTGGATCAAACGGAGATCAAAGCCGCTATGATTGCCGCACAGCAGCAGAATTGGCTGCGCGCCGGTCAGGCCGAACTCAGCAGCGTCATGCGCGGCGAGCAAGACGCGCAGCCCTTAGCCCGCAGCATCATTGCGTATCTCGCGCACTATCTTTCGGCGGACATCGGCGCGATCTATCTCACGCAAGAGGACGACGAGCGGAAAAGCCTGATTTTAACGGCAAGCACGGCCTACTCGCGGCGCATGAATCCTGAAAACAGCGTGGCGTTCGGCGCGGGGCTTGTCGGGCAGGCCGCTATCGAAGAGGAGCAATTGCTCTTCACCGACATTCCCGGCGATGAGTTGCCGATTCAGACCGCATCCGGCTTTGTCGCGCCGCGCCAGATTCTCGCCAGCCCGTTTTGGCATGACGGCGGCGTGACTGGCGTAATTGAACTCGGCACGTTGGGCGAATTCAGCCCGGCGCATCAGGAATTCCTCGAACACACCGCCGAAAATATCGCGGCGGCGATTCATTCTGCCCAGACGCGCGTGAAAATGCGGCAATTGTTAGCCCAAACGCAGCAACACATCGCAACGACTTCAAACGTTAAAAAGGGAGAGGCGTGATGATTCACGAAAAAATCGCGTTCCGCCGCAGCATTTTAGCCAAATTATTTGGCATCAGCGTCGTGATTCTGCTGTCAGTCGCGGGCATGATTGCGGTGTCGCTGTTCATGTTCACGCAGACGAAAAAGATGCTCCGCACAACGATTTCCGCGCAAGTCAACAATGTTGTCGCCAATTCGAGCCTAACGCGGGAACTGCATAGCGTCTTTCACGAGGCCACGCTCATGTTCAGCCTCTTTCTCGAACATGAAGACATGCTGGACACGACCGGCGACCAGATGATGACGCGGCTGCGCAACGCCATTGCCAGCGCGGAGGCGCAGGCCGCCGCGCCCCTGCTGGACGGGCTGCGGCAATTTGAGCAGGACGCGCAGGCCGAGCGCGAACGCTGCCGCGACATTCTCCGCATTGCCCACGAAATCCGCGCTCTCGATGCCTCAATCAGCGCGAACCTGACTGAATTGGAACATCTCGTGACGGATACGATGATTGATTTGTCAAGCGGCGGCGATCCAGAGGTGCGCATCATCGCCGAACAATTGACGACGACGCTGCCGGATTATCAGCGCATTTTGCTGCAACTGCGTATTCTCGTCAGCTCGCTGCTGCGCGAAAACCTCGGCGCGCAAGCCGCAGCGCATCGTGACGACAACGAGATTCTCGATCTGCTCGACGAATTCCGCGAAGAACTGCTGATCGCCGCCAATGGCGGAAAGACGTTCGAGCGGCAGGGGAAAACGCTGCATGACGCGATCACGCCGTATCAAGAGGCGATTGCCAAATTGCGCGACGCCATTGCCGCGTATCAGCAGCAATTGATCTCGCTGCAACGCACGCAAACCGGCATCACTTCCACCGTTGAAACCCTCGAACGCGAACTTTCGCAAACGACGCAGGGGATTCAGCAACAGATTGATCACGCCATAGATTCCTCCACGCTGTTGCTTGTGATTTTTTCCGCCGCCGCGTTCATTATTTTATTGGTGGCCGGAAATTACGCCATCAACATCATCCGCCCGATTCCGCGTTTAGCCCGCATCGCCATGCAAATCGCCGACGGCGACATGACCGTCAACATTCCGAGCGGCGGCACGGATGAGATCGGGCAACTGCGCACGGCGATGCGCTACATGGCGGAAACGACGCAGCGCGTCCAGCGTGAAATCGAACGCCTGAGTCAGGCGGTGCAGCAAGGGCAATTGGCGACGCGAGGCGATCTTCAGGCGTTTTCCGGCGATTGGCGGAAATTGGTGGAAGGCGTCAACAATATCATCGCCGCGTTTCTCACGCCCATCGAGCAGACGACCGCGTATCTCGACGACATTGCGCGCGGGGAAATTCCCGACGAAATGACGGCGGAATGCCAAGGGGATTTCAACACGACGAAAACACATCTCAACCTGCTGATTCGTTCGATGCGCGAAGTCACCACGTTGGCGCATCAAATCGCGGAAGGCCAGATGATGCTCACAATTCGCCCGCGCTCCGACCACGACGAATTTTTGACCGCGCTCAAGAAAATGGTGGATTATCTTCAGCATATCGCCAACATCACAGAACGGATTGCCAATAACGAGCTTGATGTCAACGTGACGCCGCTTTCGAAGGAAGACGTGCTGAATCATTCCTTGCGCCGCATGGTGACGAATCTCCGCGCCATGATGTCTGAAAATGCGCAGGCGTTGGACGAAGTGCGCCAGCAGAATTGGATGCGCTCCGGGCAGGCGGAATTAGGCCATGTGATGAGCGGCGAGCAATCTCCGGTGGCGCTTGCCAAGCATGTCGTGAGCTTTCTCGCCCAATATCTCAAGGTGCAAATCGGCGCGCTCTATCTCGCCGAAGAGCGGCAGAAGGAAACCGTGTTGCAATTGGCCGGAACGTATGCCTATTTCCGGCGCAAAGGCGTCCGCAACAGTTTCAAGCTCGGCGAAAGCCTCGTTGGGCAGGCCGCGCTGGAGCGCGAATGCATCGAATACGCCAACATCCCGGACGAATATCTTCAAATCGGCTCTGGATTGGGCGAAGCCACGCCGCGTTACCTTCTCGTCATGCCGTTCATGCACGAAAACGAATTGAAAGGGGTGATTGAATTTGGCAGCGCGCAGGAATTTTCCGAGCGGCAGAAAGCCTTTTTGACGCAGGCGGCCGGGAATATTGCGGTCGCGTTTCACAGCGTCCAGAATCGCCTGAAAGTGCAAACGCTGCTGGAAGCGACGCAGCGGCAGGCCGAAGAGTTGCAGCGCCAGCAGGAGCAATTGCGCGTGGCGAATGAGGAATTGGAGGCGCAGACCGACGCATTGCGCCATTCGGAGCAGCAATTGCAGCAGCAGCAGGAAGAATTGCGGCAAACAAACGAAGAATTGGAAGAGCAAACGAAAGCATTGGAGCGACAGCAAGCGCAACTGCAAGAAAAAAATCAGACCTTGCGAGAGGCGCAGCTTGTCATCGAACAAAAAGCCCGCGATTTGGAGATTTCCAGCAAATACAAATCGGAATTTCTCGCCAACATGTCGCACGAATTGCGCACGCCGCTCAACAGCCTGCTGATTTTGGCGAGCCTGCTGAAAGAAAATAAAGACGGCAATTTGACCGAAAAACAGGTGGAATTTGCCGCCATGATTCATCGTTCCGGCGCGGAACTGCTGGAATTGATCAACGACGTGCTGGACCTCTCGAAAGTCGAGGCTGGCCGGATGGACGTGAATCTCGACGAGATGAGCTTGCAGGGGTTAGCGGCCTATGTCCAGCAGCATTTCGGCCATGTCGCCGAGGCAAAAGGGCTGTCGCTCACCATTACGCTGGAAGACGGCCTGCCGGAATGTATCGTAAGTGACCGGCAGCGCGTGGAGCAAATCGTCAAAAATTTCCTCTCGAACGCGTTCAAATTTACCGAACAGGGCGGCGTCACGGCGCGCATTTTCCGCCCCAAAGATCAGGCCGCGCTGCCGCATGGCCGCCTGATTCCGAGCCAATCCATCGCCATTGCCATCAGTGACACTGGCATCGGCATTCCGGCGGATAAACAGCAGGTGATTTTCGAGGCGTTTCAGCAGGTGGACGGCACGACCAGCCGCAAATACGGCGGGACCGGGCTTGGGCTGTCCATTTCGCGCGAATTCACCAAATTGCTCGGCGGCGAAATTCATTTGGAAAGCGAGATGGGCAAAGGCAGCACGTTCACGCTGCTGCTGCCGGAGCGTTTCGGCGAAACGCCGCCCGCGGCCGCGCGGCCGCTTTCGGACATCGCGCCGAGGCCCGCCACCGAAGAGCCGACGCTGCTGATTGCGCCGACGAAATCGGTGGAGCGCATCCGCGACGACCGGAACGATTGCGCGCCCGGCGATAAATCCATGTTGATTATCGAACACGATTTGCCGTTTGCGAAGATTTTGTTCGATTTGGCGCGGGGGCGCGGCTTTAAATGCCTGATTGCGGGGGACGGCGCGGCGGGCTTGCAATTGGCGTATCAATTCCTGCCCAGCGCCATCACGTTAGACTTGAATCTGCCCGAAATGGACGGGCAAACCATTTTGCATAAATTGCAGGCGAACCCGAACACGCGCAAAATTCCGGTGCATATCATCTCCGCCGCCGATTTGCCGCACGACGCGAGGCCGGTCAACGTGGTTGGGCATCTGACGAAACCGTTGACGCCGCAGGCGCTTGAGCAGGTGTTCACCACAATTGAGCCGCATCTCGCCACGCAGACGAAACGCCTGCTCATCGTGGAAGACGATCCGATTGCCCGCGCGACGCTGACTGAACTGTTGCAAGGCATCGGCGGCGTTGAAATCACGGCCGCCGATTCGGGCGAACAAGCCTACACGCTGCTTGAAACGACGGTCTTTGATGGCATCGTCCTCGATTTGGGGCTGCGCGACATGTCCGGCTTCGACCTGCTGGATGCCATCAAAGCGGACTCCGCGATTTCGCCGCCGCCGATTATCGTCTATACGGGAAAAGACTTGACAAAAGAAGAAGAACGCCGTCTTCAATCTCACAGGGCCAGCACGATTATCAAAGGCGGCAAATCATCGGAGCGGCTGCTGGATGAAGTGACGCTTTTTCTGCGGCATGTCGAATCGAAACTGCCGGAACAGCAACAGCCGAAGCCGCGCTTGCTGCATGACAAAGACGCGGTCTTTCACGGCAAGCAGGTGTTGATTGTGGATGACGACATGCGGAACGTGTATGCCTTAGCCAACGTGCTGGATGATAAAGGGATGGCCGTTCTGATTGCCGAAAACGGGAAAGACGCGCTGGAGCAGCTTCGGGCGAACGGCGACAGCATTGATTTGGTGCTGATGGACATCATGATGCCCGAAATGGACGGCTACGAGGCGATTCGCCTCATCCGCGAGCAGCCAGCGTTCCGCCGCATGCCGATTATCGCGTTGACCGCCAAGGCGATGAAAGGCGACCGCCAGAAATGTATCGAATCCGGCGCGAACGATTATCTTTCAAAACCGATTGAAATTGACAAACTGTTGTCATTATTGCGCGTGTGGCTGTATTAATACAGGTGACTTTTTCGGAAAAAGGAACAGATTATGAGCAAGGACGCGAAAATTCTTATTGTGGATGACAAACCCGAAAATTTATTTGCGTTAGAACACCTGATTGACGAAATGAACCTCGGATGCAGCGTGGTGAAGGCGCAATCGGGGCAGCAGGCGCTCAAGCAGATTCAGCAGGACGAGTTCGCCTTAGTGCTGTTAGATATCATGATGCCGGGCATGGACGGTTACGAGGTCGCCAAGCATATCCGCGAGACGCATCAGAAGGACGCGCTGCCGATTATTTTCATCACCGCGCACACGGGGCCCAAGCCGCTCGATAAATTCATGGCAGCGGGCGCGGTCGGCTCGCTGGAAAAACCGATTGATCCGGACGTGCTGAAACGCAAGCTCTCCTTGTTTTTGAGCATTTACAAGCAGCGTCAGAAAAAACAGGCCGCATGAACGTCAACGCCGCGCCATCAGGCTGAGGGAAACGCATGAAGATGTCCTCGCTTCAAACCAAATTGATCGCAAGCAGCCTGTTTTTCGTGCTGCTCACGTCCGCCGGGTTTTCCGTCACGTATTACCTGCTTGCAAGGCAGGAAAAAGAGCGCGAATTCATGCGGCAGATTCGCACCGCCTTTCGCATCATCAACGACGAATATCTGAATTTAACCTCCGATCACGCCAAGAAGCTTCAAGAAATCAGCGCGCAAGATTTCGCGCTCGCCAAGATTATCACGACCTACCAGCAGCAGCGCGACGACATCATGTTTGCGTTTCATAAAGACCGCGCCATCATGGCCTCCACGAATCTCAGCTATTTTTCGCGCGCCGCCGCCTCGCTGAAAAGCTTCGGCGGGGCGATTTCAGCCAGAGGGCTGTTCGTGTACGGCCATGACCGACGCCTGCTGTTCGCCTATGCGCGTCACGGCGATCAAGAAACCGTCGGCGCGTATTTGAAGACGGAATCCGGCACGGATACGTTCGTCTCCCTCGATGACACGTCGAAAATCTCGGCAATGATTTTCGACAAGCAATCGCTGCCGGAAACGCTGCTGCCGCCGAACATCGCCCCATCGTATGCGTCGCCGCTGCCCGATGCGCCCGTCGTTTCGTTCATGACGGAGGAGCATCGGCTCGGTTTCAATATCGCCGCGCCGATCCGACAGAATAACGCGCTGCTCGGCGTGTTCACCGCCGAAATCCCGTATTACGCGCAGGAAACGATTGAGCGTTACGCCCGCCTGAGCAACACGCAGATCAACCTGTTTCTCGGCAAAACGCTGAACGCCGGCACACTGCCGGATGAAATTTTCGACGACAGCGTGGCGCAACCATCCTGCCAGCAGTTGAACCACGACGACGCGGAGGTCAACATTCATCAGATGCGCATCGGCGGCGAGTGGTATTATCAAGGCCGGTGCGCCATTTTGGACGCCGCGCAGACGCCGTTGGGCGCGTTCACCGTAAATTTGTCGCGCAGTTTGGCGCGGCAAGCCGAACTGCGCATTTTGGGCAGCGTCCTGACGATTGGCAGCTTCATCAGCGTCCTGACATTTTTAGCGATTTTAGCAATGACGCGCCGAATGGTGGCCTTTTTTGACCAAATTATCGCCTATATTCAGGAACTTGCCAGAGGCGGGCTGCCGAAAAAAATATCGGAGACGCACACGGGGGAATTTCTGCAAATCGCCCGAAATCTCAACCTGCTGCATGACGCTGTGCGCGATGTCACCCAATTGGCGGGCGAAATCGCGCGGGGCAACATGGCCGTCGCCGTGACGCCGCGCTCGAGCGACGACGCGCTCATGCAGGCGTTGGCCTCGATGGTCGGGAGCTTGCGCGAAGTCGCAGCCGTCGCGGACGAAATCGCTAGCGGCAATCTGCTCGTGACGCTGCATGAGCGGTCGGAATATGATATGTGGATGGCCGCGCTGCATAAAATGCTGACGACATTCAAGCGCATCGTCACGCAGGTCAAGCAGACGGCGGAACAGGTGTCGGAAGGCAGCCGCGAACTCCGTGAACGCTCGGAAGAAATGTCGGCCGGAACGAGCGAACAGGCCGCCGCCACCGAGGAAGTGCTGTCTTCGATGGAAGAAATGCTCGCCAATATTTCTCAAAACGCCGACAACGCCATGCAGACGAATCAATTAGCCCGCGACGCGGCGGAAGAGGCGATTGAAGGCGGCAAGGCCGTGCATGAAACCGTCATGGCGATCCGCCAAATTACATCGAGAATCGCCATTATTCAGGACATTGCCAGCCAGACCCGGCTGCTCTCGCTGAACGCGACGATTGAAGCGTCCCGCGCCCAAGATCACGGCAAAGCGTTCGGCGTCGTGGCCGCCGAAGTGCGCGGATTGGCCGATACGACGAAAACGGCGGCGATGGAAATCAGCGAGTTGGCGACCTCGACCGTCGCCGTCGCGGAAATGTCCGGCGAGTTGTTGCAGCAGTTGGTGCCCAAAATTCAGAAAACCTCCGAGCTTGTGCAGGATATTAGCTTGGCGACGCAGGAGCAGCGCTCCGGCGCGGCGCAAGTCAATCACGCCATTCAGCAGTTGGATCACGTGACGCAGCAGCACGCTGTGACCGCCGAATCGCTGGCCGCCGCCGCGCAGCTTTTAAGCTCGCAGGCCGAGCAGCTTCGCAGCACGATTGCCTTTTTCCGCACAAGCGATGACGCCAATGTCCGCGATGTTTCAAAAATCGCGCCCGCCGCCCCCACGAAGCGTCAGCCGCCCGCCAACACGCGCAAAGAGCCTCCCGTCGAAAGCGTGATGTCCGATCTTTCGAACGGCTGGCGGCATTCGCTCCATCAATTCGGCGATGCGCATGACGATGATTTTGAACGCTTTTAAACGCATCATTTGCCTTGACACCACGCGAAAGATTGACAAGACGGGTTTTGCAGCATCATTCAGTGGCATTGAACGGAAAAAAACTGTCAGACACCTTGGAGATGTCTGACAGTGATGTCCATAACCTTTATTGAAAAGGGAGAACGCAAACGCAGGTTTGCCGTTTGACTTTGTATGCTGGCGAAAGTTTTGAGCGGCGCGGTCATGGGGATTGACGCTTATATAGTGGAAGTGGAAGTGGATTTGAGTTTCGGCTTAACGTCGTTCAGCGTCGTCGGCCTGCCGGATGGCGCGGTGCGCGAAAGCCGCGAGCGCGTCAAGGCCGCCATCACGAACACCGGCTTTGCCTTTCCGGTCAACCGGATTATCGTCAATCTCGCCCCGGCGGACATCAAAAAAGAAGGCTCGGCCTTCGATCTCCCCATTGCCATCGGCATTCTCTGCACGATGGGCATGATGCAGCCGGAGCCGCTGAACGATTATCTCTTTGTCGGCGAATTGTCGTTGGATGGCAGCCTCCGCCCGATTCAAGGCGCCTTGTCAATGGCCGTCGCCGCTCGCAATCATCATGTCAAAGGGCTGCTGCTGCCGGAAGAAAACGCCAACGAAGCGGCGGTCGTGGACGGCATCGAGGTGTATGGCGTCGCCACGCTCGCGCAAGCCATCGAATTTTTGAACGGCAAGCGCGACATTCAGCCGCTTGCGCTCGACGTGCAGGAAGTGTTCCGGCAGGCTGCCGTGTATGAGGCGGATTTCTCCGACGTGAAGGGGCAGGAACATGTCAAACGCGCCCTTGAAGTCGCGGCGGCCGGGTCGCACAATATTCTCATGATCGGCCCGCCGGGTTCAGGCAAAACCATGCTTTCCAAGCGGCTGCCAAGCATTCTGCCGCCGCTCTCGTTCGAAGAAGCCATCGAAACCACGAAAATTCACAGCGTCGCCGGATTGCTGCCCGGCAAGAAAGCGTTAATCGCCACGCGCCCGTTTCGCTCGCCGCATCACACGATTTCCAGCGCGGGGCTGATTGGCGGCGGCACGATTCCGCGCCCCGGCGAAGTCAGCCTGTCGCACAACGGCGTCTTATTTTTGGACGAGCTGCCCGAATTCAACCGCAACGCGCTCGAAGTCATGCGCCAGCCGCTCGAAGACGCAGAAGTCACTATCGCCCGCGCCGCCGTGTCGTTGACGTATCCGAGCCGCTTCATGCTCGTGGCGGCCATGAACCCGTGCCCCTGCGGATTTTTGGGCGATCCGTCGCGCAAATGCAGTTGCACGCCGCCGATTATTCAACGCTATATGGCGAAAATCTCCGGGCCGCTGATGGATCGGATTGACATTCATATCGAAGTCCCGGCGGTGCATTACCGCGACCTCTCGTCGGCGCACACTGGCGAGAAATCCGAGTCGATCCGGGAGCGCGTCCACCGGGCGCGAACGCTGCAAGAACAGCGCTTCGCCAGCGTCAAAAATGTTTTCTGCAACGCGCACATGACGACGAAACAAATCCGCGAAATCTGCCATTTAGGGGCGGACGCGCAAGCACTGCTGGAAATGGCGATGGATCGGCTCGGCCTGAGCGCGCGGGCGTACAGCCGCATCCTGAAAGTGTCGCGCACGATTGCCGATCTGGCCGCGTCCGAAGAAATTCGGCCAGAGCATGTCTCCGAAGCGATTCAATACCGCAGCCTTGATCGTGAACTCTGGTTGCAGGCATAGAACGCCCTTGCCCTCAATTCCCATGATTCGTCTTTCAAATATTCATAAAACTTATCGTTCCGGCGGCAAGCCGCTG
>CAZCGG010000045.1:7268-22431 GCA_964498135.1 uncultured Candidatus Moduliflexus sp. | reverse complement strand
TGGTTTATTATTACATACAATTTAAGTTTATCATTTACAATGTAGCCACTACCATCGATTTTAATTCCTCAAATATTATACGTGATTCACTTGAAGAGAAAAATCTTATAGATGAACTGGATAAATTAAATCAGCGGATAGAGGAGATAAAAAATCATCAGGGTAAAAGTAAGAAAGAGCTTAAATTTGTGAATAGAGATAGTGAAATTGATTTCATTATGAGGCAATATTCTGTATGGCCTCTTATATTTCCCTTTATTAGCGCACCTGCCCAGTATGGCGTTAGTTGGTTCTTAAAGGAACTTGAAAGGAGATTTCAACAGGAAAAAGGAGCATATTGTTTGTATCTTAGTTTTAAAGAAGATCATATCTCTACAGCAGAGCAAGTTATAGCTGTCATGCTTAAAAGATTAGGTTGCGATCCAATAGATGAATCCACATTTAAAAAAGAAAAACGATATGCCGAAGAGATCTCATCAAAAATACAAAGCGGTAAATATTTTCTTCTCATTTTAGATCATGTACATAAATTTGAAGAATTAAATCGAAATGTAAACGATCTGTTTAATAAATACCTTCCCCCAATTAGAGATAAAATATCTCAAGATAAAGATAAATACAAAATGGGGGTTATTTTTGGTGGACGATATATTCATACATGGAAAGAAATACAATCTCTCCGAGGATTGCCAACCCCTGTTTTTTTAAAACCGCTTAATTTAAAAGCTATTAAAGATGCGATTGCGGATTATAATAATAAAACCACAGATAATATCGATGATAATATTGTCGCTAAAATACTTCATATGACAGGTGGACATCCTGGTTGTATGGCATATTATATTCTTAATGCTCCTGAAGATTATGCACTAAAGGATTTCATTCGCGATTTGATTGGGGAAATTGAAAGTGGATGTAAAGATCAGAACGCTGTAAAATGTTTAAGAAATCTCTGTGTATTTAGAAAATATGATTTACCTTTATTAAAAAAAATTATGGAAATCCCTATGTTTTGGAAAATTAATATTGGCGATCATATAGAAAATATAGTACAATATGAAGATAATGGATGGTTTCGAGATGCGCTTGTTGACACACACTTAGTTGAAGATAATGGAAATGGATTTATTGAGGATGATATTGTCCGACGATTATTTTTTATTCAATTGCGAGAAACTGGTGGTATAAAATTTTTAAAATTGTGTGAAACAGCGAAAGATATTTATTACAGATATTTTACCAATCTGATAGAAAAATCATTTTTAGAGAATATTCATCTGGTATTCATTGAACTCCTGTATCAAGAACTTCAATATGCATATTACAAAGAATGTTTTCCATCATTAGAATTCAGACCGAACCTTTATAGCGACTTCTTTAATGAAAATGGGATTTTAGAAAATTTGTTAAGAATTTTCTTGCATCATTCCAATATACATGGTAATCTGCAAGCTCTCAAAGATATTCTAAAAGAAAATTGCATTGACTGGGAATTTGAGTTTGCAGTCAATTTCTTTCTCAGAACTGATGAACATTACATAGATAAACCATATAAAGAACTTTATAGAAGGATAAACAAACTATAAGGAGATGCTATGTCAACACGAGTGGGGTTTATCGGAAGAACGAAAGAACTTGAAGAAATTCATAGTGCTATTAGAATGCATAGAGAAACCTCTCAAATTTTCTGTTTATATGGAGATGGCGGAGTTGGTAAAACTCGCTTACTCAACAAAATTCATGATAATTATAGTGATTCTAAAAATCAACCCATTTTAAAAAATTTTTTCAAAGATGATGCTATTTACCTGATCCAACAATCCGACAGCACAGAATGGGCAAAAGAATTTTTAAAAGGTGCTTCTGACATGGCAATCAAATTTGGAATCTCGTTAAAAACGACAAATGCCTCCGATGATCTTCAAAGTATAAAGAAAGCGATAGAAGATGCAATCTCCCAAAAAAAGCAACGCAAAGCAATTATTCTTCAGGGTATCATTAACCCCAAAAAAGAAGAAAATAATGAATGGATACATAATATTATGGAGCATATCCGTAGTCTTATGAATAGAGCGATTAATGACAATATTCATATCATCACTGTTGATTATGAACATCCGTCTTTAGATAAGAACATTATAAGAATAACTCATGATGAACCAAAGGGTATTCAAGATTCGATTACAAAATTAATCCAAGATATTGGGTATAATGGAGAAGTTTCTATTCTCTTTGGACAAGATGACTTGGGGAGTGGACGAAAAGATCTTTTTGGACATCTTATCAAAGTTTATCCCAAAATTTCCGCATCTTATCAGAGTGCAATAGATAATAATATGATTACGTCTCTTACATTTGATAGAGTGCAAGAAATTTTTTTAAGGAATCAAAATGTAAAAGCAATTTGGACAACATGGAACGGTCTGGCAAGAGAAGTAGTGAAAAGTTTGAGAAAACTTGAGAAGACTGGAACAGCCGTTTATAGTTTTGATTTTAATGAGGATAAGGATATTGAATTTATGGGAAAGGATAGTCCATGGAAAGCCTCTGTTGTGACTGAACCATGGAAGACCGGACGTTTGGCGGTACGCCTTGCCATAAAGAAGATACTTGGAGAATCAGTCAATGAGCATTACCCACAAATGCCGCATTTAATCACTCAACAGGATGTTCAACAATATAGAGATTCGCTACTTAAACAAAACGATGATCAGGAATGGTCAGAACAACTGCATAAAATCTGTTCTGAGGAATTACAAATTTATTGCGTTCGAGTACTAGATCTTGATGATTATAGTTTACATAATTCTGAAAAATTACTGATCGAGATTGCAGATGCGCTTGTTAAGATTGCAGCAGATGCGTCTGATGAAAAGAAGAAAAAAGGGTTTGATAGATTTTATGAGGAAGAGAGGAAGCTTTCAATACAGAGAAGATTCTCCGATAATATCTCCATCCTTTCGCAGCAATCGCTAAATAAACAATTTATTGAAGATTTTAATGATTTTTCTAATGGAAATCGTATTTTATTATTCTTCGATACATTTGATCAAAAGAACATAAAATCTTTTCAGAAAGAAAAGGAAAAAGAAGAAGAATTGGGCGAATGTGAATTTTTTGGTGGGGTTCTTCCTCTCTTGAAAAATACGGTAACATTGGTAGTTGGAAGAGATGCTAATAAACTCGAGGATGAATGGCTAAAAACAGATGATCAGGCTATCATACATACACACAAATTGGAACCTTTATCAAAAGAAGATTGCGAAAATTATTGGAAGAAAAAATACGAATTTATGCCGCTCATTACAATCGAAGAAAAATTTATTAAAAATTTAATCCATCTATCAGCCCGCAATTTAATTTTGCTTGATCTTGCTGCTGAATGGAGTATGCGTGGCATCTCGTTAGAGTGGGTGATAAAGGATAGCATAGAAGCATTGAAATCACTTGATAGAAATGAAATGGACAAGCGGCAGCAGGAATTTGAGAAAGCGTTAGTGAATCATCTTAAAAAACAAGATAATCTTTTTGATCGAGCAATTGTATTGATGGCGCATGTTTTCCCTCTTAATGAAGAAATGCTCGCGCAATTTCTTTATATTGATCTGTCAACCGCTAAAAAATTGTATGCAGAATTAAACGATTGCGCATTTATTAAGGAATTGCCTTTTAATAAGCTTAACTATCTCCAACTTCATGATAAAATGCAAGATATTGTTGAATCGTATGTTTTATTAGAAGCGGACAAGGATAAAAACAGACGACGCTTATACAGCAAATTAGCGTTTGATTATTTCAAAAGAGAAGCAGAAAAGATAATGTTCGCACTTGAAATGTTACGAAAAGAAGATGGTCAACAAAAGCATGATCAAGCTAAACAAGATCAAGATAAAAAAGATGTTCGCATTAATGTTGAGATGAGACGACACGAAGATTTTTTATTTAACATATATCGCCAACTCTGGAAACATGCCGATAATTCTCAAAAGCTTGAAACATATAAATTAGCATTTAAAGAATTAAGAAAACAAGGTAGACAAGATACAAATGAATTTGCATCAGAAATCTTTAGAAGCTTATTTAAGGATATTATTGCATCTTATTCAGACAGTAATGAAATAGGAACTATCATAGAATATGTCAAAATAACATTGTTAGAAGGAAATTATCCAAAGTCAAAGGAATTATGTAATAGTCTCTTAGATAAAAAGGATATTCTTCGTATTGAACAAATTATTGAAGCGCATATTTTACGAGGAAATGCTTTTATTCGTTTAGGGAATGTTAGAATAGGACTTGATGATTTCGCTGCCGCCGTTCGTGATAGTCGAGAAAAATATGAGAAAAAAGAAATTTCAGTAATATGGCTTGTAAGATCTCTTAAAGAACTTGGATGGGCATATCGTTTGGTAGGATATTTAAAAGAGGCACAGATTCGTTATGAAGAAGCTTCTATATTATGTTATAATGATGATGGTTTGATAATAGAAGAGTTACAAGAGGACTATGGCAAGATTTTGAATAATTTGGCATTTGTGTATTCTAATGAAGATGCGACACGCGATCTTGCAATGAATTGCGCCAAAGATGCAATACTTCACTGGAAGTCCATTGGAGATAAATTAGGATTAGGGGCTGCCTATCATGTCGCCGGAGTTGCATATTATCGAAAAAATTTTCTTGGTGATGCAGAAAAGTCCTTAAAAGATGCCTATGAAATATTCAAGGAAATGGAAAACAATGAGTGGTTAGCCCAAGTTTATGTTTGGCAAGGAGCAATTTTAAGAATCAATGGAAACTATGAAGTAGCGCAAGAAAAGATAAATAAGGCTATAGAAATAGGAACAGACCAAATAAAACCGATGGCATATAATCGTCTTGGAAGAGTTTATATGTCTATGGGCGAACGGGAATTTACGAATGCGAAAAAAAATTTAGAAGAAAGTATTAGAATCGCAATAAATATGCCGGATTATCTTTATTGGTTTTCATCTCTTGCAAGATTGATCATGATTGCTGCTGACTCTGAAAAAAAAGAGAAAAGAAAGGAATCTTTAAAAGAGTTTAGAGAGAGAGTATTACAAGCAGAAAATGAGATAGAATGTCCTGACAAAAATAGTCAGGGGATTGCGTATCTTGGTTTAGCAAGATTAGCATTAGGATTGAATGATAAAGACCTAATTAATCAAATCGTTGAGGATTTAAAAAAAGGAATTGGATTCGTAACTGGTTTTGGTTCGTATGCCGATAGAAGCGATATTAGTCGAATAGAAATTGTCGAGAAAGAATTTCCATCTATAAGGTTAGATATTATTAGGGAAATCGGTAAAAAGCTTTTGGTATTTGCAAGAGGAGAAATAAAGACTAACAAAGATTATATCCCTATTACGAATTTGATGATGAAATGGGCTACATGGGAGGAAAAGGAGGGAAATAAAGGGGAGGCAACCAATGAGAAATAGAGAGATTTCAACTCCCCTCATAATCTTTGAGTACCTTACCGTAAATTATGTGACACGAGACTGCGATGCCTGTTCTCCGCTTATATTTACCCAACTAAAATCCTTTCAATATAAAGGCTTTTCCGGCTCATATTCTATCATTCCAACCTTAATCAAGCAGTATGTCACGCCTAATTATTCCGGCATTCTTTCTCCATTTGCCAACACATTTGCGCTTTTACACGCCGATGCCTTGCGTTATTTAGAACCATCTCAATCATCTCATCATAATCAGATTCAAAAGCAGTTAATTCAACTCGGCTTGCTTGTGCCAGACAATTGGAAAACGCCTGATATTCAGCAAGAAACGCTGACGATGCTCTCTGCATGGCTGCATCTTTCCGACGCCTGCAACCTCAATTGCGCCTATTGCTATTTGCCGCGCGCCAAAGCCGACATGACGCTTGCGACCGGCCAGGCCGCCATTGACGCGACGCTTCGTTCCGCGCTCGCGCATGGCTACCGCGCCGTCAAATTCAAATACGCGGGCGGCGAGCCTCTGCTCCGTTTTCCGCTTCTTCTCGATTTACACCGCTATGCGCGGCAGGCGACCGAACAACAGAATCTTGCGCTGGATGGCGTCGTTATTACCAACGGAACGCTGTTGACGGCGGCAATGGTCGAACAGTTGCGCGCAATCGGCTTGCGCGTCACGATTTCATTGGATAATTTACCGGCTTCCGGCCTCTTCTTATCGCAAGCCCAGCGCGTCTATTCCGATGGCAATGACTCCGCGCGGCAGGCGATTCGAGGAATCGAAACCGCCTTGCGGGGCGGCGTGACGCCGGATATTTCGATCACGGCCAGCGGGCGCAGCGTGGCGCAGTTGCCGGAATTATTGGCATGGGTTTTGGAACGCGATTTGCCGTTCAGCCTGAATTTTTATCGTGACCCTTCGACTGCGCTCAGGGCGACAAAATGCGAAGATTTACAATTGAAGGAAGCGCAATTTATCGAGGGAATGTTGGCGGCGTACAAAGTCATTGAGGCGAATCTACCGCGCCGCAGCTTGTTGGCGTCGTTAGCGGACATGGCGAACTTTGCCGCGCCGCATTTGCGTCGGTGCAGCGTGGGGCATAGCTACCTCGTTTTCGACACGCACGGCCGCGTCTCGAAATGCCAAATGCAGATCGATCAGCCTGTCTCAGATATTCGTTCCGACGATCCGCTTGGGGCTGTGCGAGCCGCGCAAGAAGGCATTCAAAATCTGACGGTTGACGAGAAAGAAGGATGTCAGGAGTGCCAATGGAAATATTGGTGCGCAGGCGGCTGTCCGCTTGAAACATATCGTCAGACCGGCCGATATGACCTAAAATCGCCGTATTGCGCCATTTACAAAGCCTTGTACCCGGAAGCGCTGCGTTTAGAAGGCTTGCGGCTGCTGAAATATGCGGAATGTCAGGATAGATAATAAGCGAGGCAATATGAGCATTTCTTTAGCGGTTTCATTAGAACAGGTTAAATCATTAGTCCAGCAATGTTCGCTTGAAGAAAAAATTGAGCTTGCTCGTTTTTTAGATATGGAAACATTCGAAACACGATTCGGACGCTTGCTTCGAGATTTCAAGACAGACGAATTATCCATCGAAGATATTACGCGAGAAGTTGAAATGGTTAGAAAAAATCGTTATGAAAACGCCATGCCGAGTCATTATTGATACAAATTTATGGATAAGTTTTCTTATCGGGAAAACGCTCTCTGGCTTAGAAGAACATATCAGTTTGAATTAGTGGATATGAGGGTCTGAGAATGGAACGCAGCGCCGTCGTTCTCAGGTTAAATCCGCCCGAAGCGTTTTTCTAAGTCTTGCAGGGTAATCGCAATGACCGTCGGGCGGCCATGCGGGCAGGTGTACGGAAGTTCCAGCGCGTCTAACTGATGCAGCAGCGCGAGGATTTGCGCGTCTTGCAGGCGATGATGCGCGCGAATCGCCCCATGACACGCCATCAATTTCAACACATCATCGAAACGTTGCGCTACTGTCGCGGCATTCGTCTCGCCAAGCTGGTCAAAAAGATCGTGCAGCAATTTGTGAAAATCCGTTTTCGCCAACAGCGCAGGCACGGATTTCAGCAGCCACGTCGCGCCGCCAAACGGCTCAAGTTCCAGCCCATACCGCCGCAACTCATCTACATGATCGCGCAGAATCGCCTGCTCGCGCGGCGAAAGTTCCAGCGACACGGGGAACAGCAACGGCTGAACGTCCAGCGCGTTCGCCTGAAATTGCGCCTTGAATTTTTCGTAAAACACGCGCTCGTGCGCGGCGTGTTGGTCAATAATGAACAATTGTTCGCCATCCTGCGCTAAAATATAGGTGTCCTGAAATTGGCCGAGCGGCATCATGCGCGAAAAAACCGCCGTTCCAGCCTGAATCGGGCGCGTGAGGCCGTTGTCAGGCGCGTTCGTCGCCTCAGAGTTGAAACGCGGCGGCGCGGCTGTAAAGGGCAGATCGGTCAGATGTTTCGGCGCGGAGGGCGCGCGCGAGAACGGAACATCCATCTCATCCGGCGCATCGAATTCTCGCTCAGGGTCGGTTGGCGTCGTCAATTTCGGCGCGGCATACGGCGGAATTGCGCTGACGTGCAGCGATTGGCTCAGCGTTCCGCGCATCCCTTTCACCACCGCGTCATGCACCGCTTGCGCGTTGATGAACCGGATTTCCGCTTTTGTCGGATGCACGTTGACATCCACCAAATCCACCGGCAGCGCCAAAAAGACGAATGCGACCGGATGGCGGCCTTTCGGCAGCAGGGTGTCATACGCTTGCTGGATGGCGTGGCTCATGGTTTTGTCTTTGACCGGGCGGGTATTGACGAACATTTTTTGCGCGTTCCGGTTGGCCCGGTGACACGACGGCAGGCCGATAAAGCCGCGCAATTCGAGGATGGCGGCGGAGGCGCGCAGTTCAACGAGTTCGCGGCCGAGTTCGCGGCCGAACAGTCCGGCGATGCGCTGCAATAACGCGCCGGTCGCCGGAAGATGCAGTTGATTTTTTCCGTTGTGGCTGACGCTGAAGCCGATCTGCGGATTGGCAAGCGCGAGATCCGTGATGATGTTGTTGATGTAGCTCAGTTCCGTCGCCGGGGATTTCAGAAATTTCAGCCGCGCCGGGGTTTTGTAAAACAGATCGCTCACTTCGATGAACGTCCCCGGACTCGCCCCGCTTTCGGTATGCGTCACCATCTCGCCGCCGTGAATTTCGATGCGCGTCCCAATTGTCTCATCCGGCGGCTGCGTCAGCAGCTTTAATTTCGAAACCGACGCGATGCTCGGCAGCGCTTCGCCGCGAAAGCCGAGCGTGGCGATTTTGGCAATATCGTCCGTGCAGGTGATTTTGCTCGTCGCATGGCGCTCAAACGCCAGCCGCGCATTCTCCCGCGACATGCCATGCCCGTTGTCTTTAATGCGAATATACGCTTTGCCGCCGAGGCCGATGTCAATGTCAATCTGCGTCGCCCCGGCGTCAATGGCGTTTTCCGTCAACTCCTTCACCACAGACGCCGGGCGTTCAATCACTTCGCCGGCGGCAATGTGATTCGCCACGTCATCGGGCAGCACGGTAATTTTCGGGCTCATTCCTCGCGCTTCTCGAATTTTTCGCACTCATGCGCCATGCGCGCATAGCCGAACGAGTCGTTGGTTTCAATCGTAAAGCCCTCTTCGCATTTATAGCCAATGACGATTTCTTGCCCGTCAAACGTGTCCTTCATGGGGACTAAATGTTTGCAATGGTCTTGTTGACATAAAATCATTGTGACACCCCTCCTTGTGTTCAAATAAATTTATTTCCGGCCCATCAGCGTTTTCAAAATTTTGACGCCGACAGACACGCCAATATCTTTTGCGAATTTCTGCAATTCGGAAAACGACAAATCTTTCGGCGACAGGCCGACTTCCGCAAGGGATTCTTCAAGAAAAGAAACATCCTCGCCGCGTTTGGTTGCGTGTGCTTGGCTGCGCGCATTGCTTTTTTTGATTTTTTTCATCCACACCACGGGCGCGCCGGTCTTCGGATCTCGGGTGCGTTCGGCCACGAACGGCAGATGAATTCCGGCTTGCAATTCCTCGTAAAACATCACGTCGAACGCATCGGTTGGGACATATCGGCCATAATCTTTGACGAGCCGCCAGCCCAATTCGATATACAACTCTTCCATGATCGCTGACGGCTGTTGATGCGGCGGCGCGTATTCGGCCTGCGGCTGCCCGGCATCGGCGGGGCGGCGTTTCTCGCCGGTCGCGCCGAACTGGTCGTAGAGTTTCCGGCGTTCGGGATCGCCTAACGTTTCGTAGGCTTCCGCCGCTTCCCGAAAACGCTCGGCGGCGGTGGAATTGTTCGGATTCCGGTCAGGGTGAAATTTCAATGCCGCCTGCCGGTAGGCTTTTTTAATCTCGGCGTCCGTCGCGGTTTTCGGAATGCCAAGCACGTCATAATAACTGCGCGTTCCCATAATTTTCCTCGTTATTCACAACAATTTGCGCAAATTTCACAGATGATATTCATGCAAAAATTTCGTTAAGCCGTCCCCCCTCTTTTCAATCAAATAATGAAATATTGCGGCGCGTCAAGCAGAAAATTGAAAATTTCACATTTCTTCTGCCAAAAACGTGCCGCTTTTGCCGCCGGTTTTTTTGATGAGCCGAATCTCCGAAATCACCATGCCGCGATCCACGGCTTTGCACATGTCGTAAATGGTCAAGGCGGCGACCGATACGGCGGTCAACGCTTCCATTTCCACACCGGTGTTCGCGATGATTTTTACCGTCGCTTCAATCTCGATTTCGGCGGTTTCTGGGTGAAGATCAAACGCAATCTGCGCGTTGGAAATATTCAACGGATGGCAGAGCGGAATCAATGCGCTGGCCTGCTTTGCGCCCATAATTCCGGCGATTCGCGCCACTTCCAGCACGTTGCCTTTCGTCATTTCTTGATTGACAATCATCTCGAAGGTGCGCGGCTGCAAGCGAATACGCCCGCGCGCAACGGCTTCGCGCGACGTGACGGCTTTTTCGCTGACATCCACCATGCGCGACTGCCCCTGTTCATCAATATGCGTCAAGCGTTCCATATTATTCCCCCAACATGTTCCACCGCAGAGACGCAGGGTTTCTTGAACTTGCTCTGCGTTTCCCTGCGATCTCTGCGGTAAAATTTCATTTCGCGCCACGGCGCAAAGACGGAAATCGCGTCACAGCATCAGAAATCTTGCTTCCGAAAGCGCGCCGCCGCATACATTTCGACAGCGGGCGCAGGCCGATTTCATGCGCCGCAACCGGCGGAAAATTGCGCCATTGCGCGCCGCCGACGTATTTTTTTGCATTTTTCCGCGACATGGCATAGTCATTGCTCTCTTATAGGATGCAAGCGGCATCGCGGCTTGCATTCCCCGACGCGAGTCACTTTTCCCCGTCCAGGCAAAGCGCGTCAGGGAAGGCGCGGAAATGGCATTTTTATCAGAACAGGTTACACAACATCGTTTCAGACATGAGAGGCGAAGCCTCCCGTTCATCTGAAACGCGGCGAGGAGGAAGCGTATGAGAACCTTATTATTGATGGCGCTGGCCGTCACGCTCGCGGCATTGATTGGCACAGGCTGCGGCCCGGCCTATCGCGTCCAGCAGGGCGCAGTCGCTGGGGCGGCTGTCGGGGCGGTTGTGGGGCATGACATTGGCGAAGACAGCGAAAGCACGCTTATCGGCGCGGCTGTCGGCGGATTAGCAGGCGCAGTCGTCGGCGACGCCGTGCGCGAATACGAACGCTGCAATTATTACGGCCAATGCACGCCTGCCGTAACGCAATATCCGCAAACCCAACAGTATCAGCCTCGACGCGGCTACTAAAATCGCCCGTCTTTTCGCATCGAGAAACTCAGTTTCTCAACGAAACTGAGTTTCTTTCTGTGCATCATCCCGCCTCAAATTTTGAACGTCGCAACAACCTGCCGCAATTCTTCCGCCAAGCCCAAAAGCTGCTGCGCCGCTTCCTGCACGTTGACCGCTCTGCTCGAAACCGTATGCGTCACGGACGCGACTTCATGAATCGTCCCTGAAATTTCTTCGCTGCCGTGCGCGGAATCCGTCACGCTTCGCGTAATTTCGCTCATCACGCTGGATTGCTCTTCGACGGCGGACGCAATCACATGAGAAAGTTCCTGCGCCCGGAGCGTCACGTCCGCAACGGTCGAAATCGCTTCGTTCGCCTGTTGGCTGCTGCGTTGAATCGCTTCCACTTTGCGAATCACATCGTCGGCGGATTGCGCGGTTTCTCGCGCCAATTCTTTTACTTCACCGGCGACGACGGCAAAGCCTTTGCCGATGTCTCCGGCGCGAGCGGCCTCAATCGTGGCGTTCAGCGCGAGTAGATTCGTCTGCTGCGTAATGCTCGTGATGACTTTGATAATTTCGCCGATTTCCTGCGAACGGACATGCAGCTCGTTGATCGTCGTGTTAGCCGACTTGGTGCTATTGACGGCGGAAGTCGCCACGTTTGCCACGTCAATCACGTTCCGCGAAATTTCGCGGATATTCGCTGAAATCTGTTCGGTCGCGGACGCAATTCCTTTCATGCTGTCGTTGATTTGCTGGCTTCTCGACGAGACGAAATCCACTTGTCGCGAGGCTTGTTCCGCGCCGGTCGCCATTTCATTGCTGATATGCTCCAAGTTCGTGGAAGCGTTTTTGAGCAGTTCCGAGCCGTTGATGATCTGCGCGATTAGTTGGCGCAGGCCGCAGAGACGCTGAAACGCCACGCCTAACACGTCATGGGCGGTTTTCGGCTGAACATCCCGCCGCAAATCGCCATCCGCCATCGCCGTCGCTATCGAGGCCATCCGATCTAAATAATCCGTCATGCGCTGAAAGGCTTGGCCTAACACATCATGCGGCGAGCGCGGCGAGATTTCCTGCCGCAATTCGCCCTGCGAAATATTGGCCGCGATCTTCGCCATGTCCTGAATATATGTCACGATCTGGTGAAACGCTTGGTAAATCGCCCCGATTTCCGTTCGAGATTTTTCCATCGGCAAGGCGGAATTCACATTGCCGAGCGCAAGCTGTCCGGCGGCGAACGTCAGCGTTTGCAATGGGCGAGAGATATACCGTCTGGTCAGGAACAGCAGTGCCACGATTTCCAGAAGAATCACGCAAACGGTCAACGTCACGGCAAAAAGCGTGCTTTCCCGAAGTTGCGCGATCAGAAATTCTTTCGAGAAGATCACGTGGACACTGCCGATAGGATCATTATTAAATTCCGAGACGATTGCGCCGTCTCTCGTCAGCGTATTTTCGAAGCGCGTCCGTTGGTCAGGAGTGTCCAAACAATCGAACACGTCGGGGGCACTCGGACGTTTTTCGAGGCAACTGATCGTCTGCTCAATTTCTTTCACCTCAATCGCCAAAATATCCGGCCCATCAAGATAGGAGCGGAGAATCGTATCCATTTCGGCTTTATTGGCGTTCCAGAGCGGCGATCTTAACACCAGCGATAATTGCAAGGCGACGCGATCCGCCTGTTCTTCAAGCATGCGCGAAAATTTTCGCTGCTGGTGCGCAATGCTGAACACGCCCAGCGCAATCATGAGAAGGCTGATGACAATTGCGAGCGGCAGCGCCACATACGTTCCAATGCGTCTCATCTTTATTCACGTCCTTTTTGGGAGAACAGGCATTCTTGCCTGTTCAGGGCTGAACGTCTTCATGATCTTCGAACCGGACGATATTTCGATACGCTTCACGTTGTTTTTCGACACCGACGCGCTTCGTGAGCGTCTCCCATTCTTTCGCCACGTAATCGAGCGCGACCTGCGGCGTGCTGCGGCCGGTCAGCGCCCGTTGAATGCCAACGGCGAGCGCGTTCATGTACAGCCGCCCTAAATAAATGCGCAAATCAAGAATGCGGTTCGGATGATCGGAGATGGCGCGGAACGTCTCGACATAGGATGCGGCGGTTTTTTCGCTCCATCCGGCAGATTCCATCCAGAATTCTTTATGCAGGTCGGCGTTTCGAAACGGATTGACGCCATATCGCCCGACCAACAAATCGGAGGCGTGATTCGCCTCGTTGCTGAAAAACCCCAAGAAATCGAACGCAGCCTCCTGAGATTTGCTGAGGCGCGACACGCCGCTCGTCCAGCCCCACGCAATATAGGGCGCGTCATTCACGTTTGGAAACTCGTCCCACGCGCCCGTGTCCCGATTCCAGACCGTTGTTGAGCCGGGCGACAGCGCGGCGGCGACCTGATTGCGCAGCGCGGAATTCGGCTCCATCGCCTGAATGAACGGATCATCCCATGAATGGCACATTGCCGCCGCGCCGCCGCCGAAGGCGCGAATCACGTCGGCAAGGCCGAGCCGCGTTTCCGTTTGCGGGGAATATTGTTGAATCTCGACGAAATCCGCCAGCGCGTGCACGAAGCCGGGCGTGTTGATCAACGGCGTCATGGTGTCGAGATCGAAATAAAATCCGCCCTTGACGTTCGGATGTTTGGCGTAAGCGGCCGCCCGATCAATGAATTGCGAAAACATGAGATCATCTTCTTTGTTGATTTCCACGCTGCCGGAAATCGCCTGCCCGCTTGCGGTGTTGCCGTGAAAAAACGCCGCCGTTTCCGCATACGCCTTCCACGTGCGCGGCACGGTCAATTCGCGCTGATGCGCGGCCTGAAATGCCTCTTTCAGCGCGGGATTCTCAAACAGATCGCGCCGATATTGCAAATAATGCCGGTCGCCGTCAATCGGCACTTGATAATAAGTGTCCCCCCATTTCGCGATGTCTTTGTAATGCTGAAGCACGTCCTGAAATTGGGGCGATTGAATCATGGTTTCCGGGAGCGGGGCTAAATGCGGATATAAATCGGCCAGCCAGAACGAGGCAAAAAACACCACGTCATATTTCCCCGTCTTTAAGCCGAAGGTGGCTTCTTGATAAAGATTGCCGAACGGCACATGCGTCACTTCAACCTTGGCGCCGGTCAATTCCTCGAATTGCTTCGCGTGAACGTCCGTCGGCTCGCCCATCACCGGGACTTCATGCGTTAACACGCGAAGCGTGACGCCCTGATACGTTTTCTTTGAAATTTCTTCATAAGAATACGGGCCGGGCAGGTCTTCTCGAATTGGATAGATTTTTGCCCAATCTTCTGCGCGCAGGGGCGCGGAAATCAACAGCAGAAACAGCGACGACGCGATGAATGCGCCGCGTTGAGCATGACGAAAAATATAATGCATCTCAGCCTCCCTTGTATTGATAACTCACGTTACGCAGCATCACCGAACACTCCCCCTCCCAAGAGGGAAATGCGCGGTCGCGCAACCTCTTGTATTTTCAAAAAATCCGCATCGAATTTATGCAAACCACTCTTCGAAATCGTCAAGAAAAATTTTCTGCCTTGCCGGAAAATCTCATGACGCAATTTTCATTGACAAATCAGAGGGATTGCGTCATCCGACAAGAGGACGCATTCACGTGTTGCAATGTGGAGTTATCGTATGGAGGAACGAATCATGAAAAGACCTTGGATGACAACGCTGGTTTTGGCGTGTATGGTCATGCTGGCCGCGTTGGTGTGTGTCGGGTGTGATGACGACGATGATGATGGCGATCCGCGCGACGGAATGCTTGAAAATCGCACGCCGTATCAAATTCGCGTGAATTTTATGGGCA
>CAZCGG010000045.1:3019-7168 GCA_964498135.1 uncultured Candidatus Moduliflexus sp. | reverse complement strand
GACGGAATGCTTGAAAATCGCACGCCGTATCAAATTCGCGTGAATTTTATGGGCATTAAAATCGTTGAACTCCCCGCGAACGGCGTTGTGCGGGAAAGCGCGCTCGAACAGGGCAAAACCTATCAAGTGCAGGTGACGGTGTTCGACGCGGCGGGCGCGGCTCTGGAAGTCGTCAATTCATCGGCGTATATTGATAAAGACGCGGATGATCGCGTTGTCGCCAGTCAAACATGCAGTTGGTATCTCCGCGTGTGGGGGGAATCCGTGCCGTTTAGCATTGAATCCGCGTCATAACAAGTTATGCTGCGCCGCAAAGACGCAGAGAATGAAATGTTCATTCGGAATTCTCCGCGCGCTCCGCGTCTCTGCGGTCAAAAAACTCATGCAATATCGCAAATTTGGAAGAACCGATTGGAACGTGTCGGCGTTAGGATTCGGCGCAATGCGCCTGCCGACAATAGACGGGCATATCGAAGTCAACGAAGCCGCCGACATGCTGCGCTATGCGATTGATCACGGCGTCAATTACGTGGATACGGCGTACCCCTATCACAACGGCGAAAGCGAGGGATTCGTCGGCGATGTGCTGAAACGCGGCTACCGCGACAAAGTGAAACTCGCCACGAAAATGCCGTCATGGGCGATTGAGTCCGCCGCCGATTTCGATAAATATTTTGACGAGCAGCGCGCGCGACTGCAAACCGATGTCATTGACTGCTATCTGCTGCATTCGCTGAACCGCAATTGGTGGCCGAAACTGCGCGATCTCGGCGTGTTGGATTGGGCGGAACGCCAAATCGCCGCAGGCCGCATCAGGCATCTCGGCTTTTCGTTCCATGACGAGCATTCCGCCTTTCAGCCAATTGTGGACGCGTATAATTGGACGTTCTGCCAGATTCAATACAATTACATGGACGTGGAAAATCAGGCGGGCGAGCAAGGGCTGAAATACGCTGCCGGAAAAGGGTTGGCGGTTGTGATTATGGAGCCGCTCTTCGGCGGCAAGCTTGCGGCGCTGCCCCCGAAGATTCAAGGAATGTTCGATGCCGTCAACGCCAAGCGGACGGCGGTGGATTGGGCGCTGCAATGGGTCTGGAATCACCCTGAAGTGTCGGTCGTCTTGAGCGGCGTGAGTTCGTTGGCGCAGACGCAGGAAAACGTGCGGTACGCGGGAACGGCGGCGGTCGGCAGCCTGACGCCGAGCGAATTGGCGCTGTTCGCGCAGGCACGGACGCAATTTCAGGCGCTGCGTCCGATTCCTTGCACGGCCTGTAATTACTGCATGCCATGTCCGAACGGCGTCAGCATTCCGCGCAATTTCGCCATTTATAACGAAGGCAAAATGTACGACGCGCATGAAAGCGCGCGCGGCAACTACGCATGGTTAGCGCAGGAAGTTAAACTCGGCATTTCGCCGGTGGATTCTCGCGCGGCTTCGTGCGTGCAGTGCGGCATTTGCGACGCAAAATGCCCGCAGCAGATTCCCATCAGCCAATGGATGCCGGTTGTGCATAAGGTGCTGGGGGAAAACGGCGCGTATCAGTCCACTCCCACCATGTAATCACCCGCGCTGTCAGACACGCTCGACGTGTCTGACAGCTTTATCTCAAAAAGCGAGCATATATGGACGAATCCACGCTGCTGCAACATCTCGAAGCGTTGAATTTCTCGAAAATTCAAGCGCAAGTGTATATCACGTTAGTCAAATATTCGAAACTGAACGGCTCGCAAATCGCCAAGATGCTGAACGTGTCGCGCTCGTCGGTCTATTCCGCCCTGAATGACCTGTACAACAAAGGGTACGTGTTTCTGCTGCCCGGCGAATCGAACGAATACGCGGCGCAGGATCCGGAGGTGCTGCTGACGCAATTGGCGCGGGAATACGCGCAGGCCGCCGACCTCGTCAAAGAGGAACTCGCCCGGTTCAAGACCGACGAATCGCCGCAAGAATATTATAATATCAAAGGGTTTCAGAATTTCGTGCTGAAAACCAAAGAATTGCTGTCGCAGGCCGAAAAAGAGGTGTACATGAACACCTGCTTCGAGCCGCGCATGTTTGCGGAAGAGCTGCAAACGCTTGCCAAGCGCGGCGTTCGCGTGATTGTTTTCACGTTCAGCGATGTTGATCCCGCCGGGCTGCCCATCGAATTTTATCGCCGGACGCTGCGGGAAGACTGCGGCGGCGGCCATTTGCGCATGATGCTCGTCATTGACATGAAGACCGCCCTGATTGCGGGGAGTTATCGCGGCGGCGACGTGACCGGCACGTTTACCGAAAATCGCCTCTTGGTGGACATCGTGTCCGAGCATATTCATCTCGATATTTATCTGCTGAAACTGCAAAAGAAATTCGGCGAATCCGGCTTTCTTGATGGCGTCACCATTCATTCGATGCAGGAAGAGCATCAGGAAGCGAACCGATGCGCAACCGCCTGACCGATGGCGACATTTCTCCGTTCGTCAAGACGGCTTCGGCAGCGTGAACCGGAACGTCGTTCCCTTGCCGACTTCGCTTTCCACCCGCATTGTCCCGCCGTTCGTTTTCACCAAATCATGGCATAAAATCAGCCCCAAGCCCGTCCCTTTTTCTCCCGCCGTGCCGACCGTTGTGTGATGTTCGTCAATTTGAAATAATTTCTCAAGCGCGCGCGGCGGAATGCCAACGCCGCTGTCCGCGACCGCGATTTCGACGTAATTCCCCGCGTCGGCCGCCGAAAGGCGGATGTTGCCTCCTTGCGGCGTAAATTTCAGCGCGTTCGACACGAGATTTCGCATGATCGTCATCACCATCTGATAATCCGCATGCGCCTTGCATTCGCGGGGAATGCCGCACGACAAACCAATCTGCTTTTGCTCGGCCGCCGCCATGAACACGTCGCAGATCATGGCGCTGATGTCGCCGAGCGGCAGCGTGTCCGGCGTGTATTCCATAAGGCCGCGTTGAATGCGCGACCACGTCAGCAGATTTTCCAGCAGCGAAAACACCCGTTCGGCGGACTTTTGCAACTTTTCTAAATTGCTTTTCAATTGCGCCTGCGTGTAGCGTTCGATGTTCTCCGCCAATACCTGCGTCAGCCCAATCAGCGCGGTGAACGGGCTGCGCAAATCATGCGCGATAATCGAAAAGAATTTATCTTTGCTCGCATTGAGATGGTGCAGCTGCGCGTTTTTTTCCCGCAATTCCTCGTGCGCGGCGCGCAATTGCTCTTCCGCCCGCTTGCGCTCCGTAATATCATGATTGATGCCGACTAAGCCAGCGATTTCGCCCTGCATGTTCCAAAATGGCACTTTCGTGCTGGTAAACCAATAAATGCCGTCGTGTTCGTGAAAGACATTGTACACTTCTTTGCCGTAAAATGGCTGTCCCGACGCGAACAACGCCGCTTCTTCCGCCATGAATTGCTCGGCTTCTTCCGGCGGAAAGAGATCGCGGTCGGTTTTTCCGATAAGATATTCCAAGGAGGAGGCGCCCAAGCCGAGAATGCTCGCTTTATTCGCCAGCAAAAACCGGCTCTGCGTGTCTTTCACATAAATATGATCGGGGAGCGTGTCAATCAAGGTCTGCAACAAGCGGCGTTCTTCCGCAAGGGCGATTTCGGTCTGTTTGATTTGGGTAATGTCTCTGGCGCTCATGACCACGCCTTTTCGCGCGCCGTCGGCGTCAACATAGGGGGAATAGGTCATGCTCAGAAAACGGCGGCCAATTTCCTTGATCTCAAGCCACGCGTCTTCATGTTTGATGCCGCCATCCGCGATGCAGCCGTCTATGTTTGGCTTGGCGAGCGTCAGCAGATTTGCGACCCAGATATCGCCGATGCGATGCCCGACAAACTCCTGCGCGGGGCGACGCGCAAGGCGCGCATACGCCTCATTGACGATGAGATAGCGGTAATCCGGCGTCACTAAGGCGATGTAATCCGGCGTCGCCGCGACGATGCGCTCATATTTCCGCAGCGTGTCTTCAAATTTCCGGCGGAGCGTGATGTCGCGGCTGATGCCGACTAAGCCGGAAACCGCGCCTTGCTGGTTGCGAAGCGGCACTTTCGTCGTCAGCAGCCATTGCGGCTGACCGTCCGTCGTCGTCGTGGTTTCTTCATGATTTAATAACGCCCGCCCGGAGGCCATCACGTCTTGATCGTCGGCGAGATA
>CAZCGG010000045.1:0-2919 GCA_964498135.1 uncultured Candidatus Moduliflexus sp. | reverse complement strand
ACCTCATCCTGCGAGGCCGCGCCCAATACGCGCAAATGCGCGGCGTTATTCAACAGAAAGCGGCTCTCTCGATCTTTGACGAAGATGTAGTCTGGAATATGGTCAACCATCGTGCGCAAAAGGTTGCGCTCTTCAACCAATGAAGCCTCGACGCGCTGGCGCTGCTGGATTTCTTCTTGAAGCTGCTGATTTTGCGCCTCCAATTGCTGTTGCGCCTGCCGAAATTTCAGGTGCGTGCGCACGCGCGCCAACAGGATTTCCACCTTGAACGGCTTGGTGATGTAATCCACCGCGCCGATTTCCAGCCCTTGCACTTCATCCACAAGGTCGGTGAGCGCCGTCATGAAAATGACTGGAATGTCGCTGGTCAGTGGGTTCGCTTTCAGTTGGCGGCACGTCTCGAAGCCGTCCATGTCCGGCATCATCACATCGAGCAGAATCACGTCCGGCTGCGCCTGCGGAATCGCCTCAAGCGCGCTCTGCCCGTTGACGCTGATCAGCACTTTGAACTGCATGGCATCCAAATAATTGAAGAGCACTCCTAAATGGGTCGGCGTATCGTCAACGATAAAAATGGTTCCCAGGCTCATGGCGGATCGTCCTTGCGCAAAAAAACCTGACGGATCAATTGACCCGTCAGGCGTTCCGAGTTATCGGACAAAATTCCGGCTGTCTTGGCTCAGATGTTCTTCCAGCATGGCCATGCCTTTCGAGACGTTCAAATCAACGCCGAATTGCTTGAAACTCATCCCCATCGCATGCAAGACGCGGAACAGGTTATGCGAGCGGCACTGCTCGCCCATCTGCCCGATGCGGACGATATTCAAGCCGAACGCGCCGGAAATCTCGACATGAAACGTGTCGGTCATGTATTTCCGCATCGCCGCGCTGTCCACGTCGTTCGGAATGTCAATCGCCACGACGGAATTCAGGCGGTACGCCTGCGGAATGAAGAGATGCAGCCCCATCGCCTCGATGCCCGCTTGCAGCGCCAGCGAACTCATCAAATGACGCTCGTGCCGTTTTTCCAGCGTCTCTTCGCAAATCAGGCGCAGCGCCTCATAAATCGCCATGATGCCCGACACCGGCGCGGTGTAATGATAGCCGTGATGCTGCCAGAAATTCAGGGCGCGGCGGGCGTCAAAACACCAATGCGGACACTGTTTCGGCCGCGATTCAACCACCTTCCACGCATCCGCCGAAAACGCGATCAACGAGACGCCCGGAATGGACGACAGCCCTTTCTGCCCGCCGGTCACAACGACATCGAGATCCCACTCGTCCATGTACAGCGGCATCGTGGTTAGCGTGCAGACCGCGTCCACGACGAGCAGCGCGCCGTGCGCCTTGACAATCCGCGCGATTTCCGGCAGTTCCTTCGTCTGAATGCCGCAGGACGTTTCTCCTTGCACGACCGTCACCACGTCGAACCGCTCCTTGCTCAGCGCGTCTTTCACCATATCCGCCGTCACCGGATGCAGCCCTTCCGGGACGAGATAGCGGCACTCCGCGCCGACGCCTTCGGCCATTTCGCCGAAGCGCGCGCTGAACGTGCCGATTTTCAGCACTAACACTTTGCGCCCCGGCCAGAGCAGGTTGGTAATTGCCATTTCCATCGTGGCCGACGAGGGGCCGGACACGCCGAAAATCTTGTCGCTGTGCGTCTGAAATACATATTGCGACATCGCTTTGACGCGATCCACGATTTCGTTCATGGTCGGGCCGAGGTGGTTGATGACGACGCCGTTCGCCTGCGCGACCGCGTGCGGAATCGGCACCGGGCCTGCGCCCATCAGCAGCAACGGCTCTGTTGGTAAAATATCGGATAACAAGATCGTGTTCGGGACGTCAACTCGTTTGTTCATTGAGGCTTCCTCCAAAGTCTATGATCACGGATTCTCACGCCGCATGCGCCTGAAAAACCCGACAATCGAAAAGAGTTCTTGACATTTTCATTGCGTCTTGCCGGAAAAGTTGGCAAGAATCTCCACAAGTCAACGCAGCCACGACAAAGTTGTCAAGAGAAATAACAACTGTCATGAATTCTTCACTTGACAAGTCTTCACAGATTTCTCAGGCTGAAGAGTCATTCATGACATGTCATGACACCTGCGCAAGATGAAAACAGGAGTGTCAAATCTTGATTTGACGGCGAAAGGCTGCGAAATTAAAATTTTGCACTCCTGATTTACATGGGAGCAACCGCATGAACATTACTGAAAATTATCACCGTCTGCGCCGCGAAATTCCGGCGCATGTGACGATTGTTGTCGCCGCGAAAACGCGCGCGCCGGAGGAAGTGCGCGAAATCATCGCTGCCGGAGCGACCGACATCGGCGAAAATTACGTGCAGGAAGCCGAAGCCATGCGCCGCGCGCTCGGCGAAACCGCGCCGCAAGCGCGCTGGCATTTAATCGGCTCGCTGCAAACCAATAAAATCAATAAAGCCCTGCCGATTTTTGATCTGTTTCAAACCGTTGATTCGCTTGACATGGCGCAGGCGCTGGATAAACGGGCGGCGCGTTTCCGTAAAATTTGGCCGGTGTATCTGGAAGTGAATAGCGGCGGCGAGGCGTCGAAATCCGGGATGCCGCCGGAATATGCGCAGATCGAGCGAATCGCGCGGGGCATGGCGGATTTGACGCATCTGCGCCTTGAAGGCTTGATGACGATGGGGCCGGCCACGGATGCGCCGGAAGCGCTTCGCCCATATTTCCGCGCAACCAAGCAGATGTTTGATCAGCTTGCGTCGCTCGGCCTGCCGCATGTCGCCATGAAGACGCTCTCGATGGGCATGTCGGATTCCTATCAGATCGCCATTGAAGAAGGCGCAAACATGGTCAGATTGGGGACGATTCTGTTCGGGGCGCGGCAATATGCGTCGCGTTAACGCGGCAAAGGATTGACCTTTGCCGCATT
>CAZCGG010000044.1:8882-22493 GCA_964498135.1 uncultured Candidatus Moduliflexus sp. | reverse complement strand
TCAAAATCTGGTCGCTGTATGAAAACGCTTTGCTCGTCAATTCGACGAGTTCGTCTTTGTTGCGCGCCATGCCGGAGCCAAGACCGCCGAATGCGTAGGCGATCCGCGCCATCACCGGATAGCCGATCTCTTCCGCGACTTGCACGGCTTGTTCAACGCTGCTGACCGCTTTGCTGACCGGAATTTTCAGATCAATTTCTTTCAGGACATTGGCGAATAATTCCCGATCTTCGGTGTTTTTAATCGCATGGACCGGCGAGCCAAGCACCTCCACGCCGTACTTCTCCAGCACGCCGTTTTCGTGAATTTCAAGGCCGACGTTCAGCGCCGTCTGTCCGCCGAAGCCGAGCATAATCCCATCCGGTCGCTCTTTTTCGATAACTTGTTCGACAAAATAGGCGTCCACCGGCAGAAAATAGACCTTATCCGCCAGATAATCCGACGTTTGAATCGTCGCAATGTTGGGATTGATCAAGACCGTCGCAATCCCCTCTTCTTTCAGGGCTTTGATCGCCTGACTGCCGGAATAGTCGAACTCTCCGGCCTGCCCGATGCGCAACGCCCCTGAGCCTAAAATCAACACTTTTTTATACTGTTTTTTCATACAAAGAATTGTAACGCAAAAGCCGCAAACGGCGCAAGCGACGCAAACGTCCGTCATTCAGGCTTGCGTCTTTCGCGTCTCTTGCGGCTTTTTCGTTAAGACGTTTTTACGACATCGCCCGCAGGAACATGTCGAAGATGAATTCGGTATCGTCCGGGCCGGGCGAGGCTTCGGGGTGGAATTGCGCGCCGAAAAACGGCTTGGAAATATGGATGATGCCCTCGTTGGTTTTGTCGTTATCGTTGTAAAACCACTGCCGCCAATCTTCCGGCAGCGAATCGGCGTCAACTGCGTAGCCGTGATTCTGCACGGTGATGTAGCAGCGTTTCGTGCCGGTTTCCAAGCAGGGCTGATTGTGGCTGCGGTGGCCGTATTTCAGCTTATACGTATTCGCGCCCGCCGCCAGGCCGAGAATCTGCGAGCCGAGGCAGATGCCGAGAATCGGCGTGTGATTTTTCAACGCGCGCGTGACGTTCGCAATCGTTTCGCCGCACGTTTTCGGATCGCCGGGGCCGTTCGAGAGCAGGATGCCGTCCGGCTTTTCTTGCAAAACATCGTAATTCCAGGGGCAGCGGATAACCGTGACATTCCGGCGCAGCAGGGCGCGGATGATGTTATTTTTCACGCCGCAGTCCACGACCGCCACGCGCTTGTCGCCGTTGCCATAGACAATCGGCTCGCTCACGCTGACTTCGGCGGCGAGATTCCGCAGATCGTGATCCACAAACTCAATCGTTTCATCATCGTACACGATTTTGCCAAGCATGACGCCGCGTTCGCGCAAGCGTTTCGTCAAGGCGCGGGTGTCAATCCCGGCAATGCCCGGCACGCCCTGCTCTTTCAGCCAATCCGACAGCGACTTTTTCCCGTTCCAATGCGAAAAATGCTCGCTGCATTCCGAGACAATCAGCGCCTCCGCCTGAATGCGGTCAGATTCGAAATATTTCAACATGCCATCGTCGCCGCGCTCATCTTCCGGGACGCCGTAATTCCCAATCAACGGGTACGTCATGGTCAATAATTGCCCCCGATACGACGGATCCGTCAGGCTTTCGGGATAGCCGACCATGCCCGTGTTGAAGACGACGCCGCCGGAAACCGGCTTGATCGCGCCGAACGCTTGGCCTTCAAAGACCGCGCCGTCCTCAAGAATCAATTTCGCTTGCTGTTTCGTTTGCTCCATACAGAAAACGCAAAAGCCGCAAACGGCGCAAGCGACGCAAACGTCTGTTATTCATGCTTGCGTCTTTCGCGTCTCTTGCGCCTTTTGCGTTGATTGCGCTATAAATTTTTAATAATCGCGTCCGCAAATTCCGAGCATTTGACTTCGGTGGCGCCGTCCATCAGCCGGGCGAAATCGTAGGTGACTATTTTCTGCTGAATCGTTTTGGTGATGGCATTGACAATCAAATCCGCCGCGACCTGCCATTCCATGTATTCCAGCATCATCACGCCGGACAGAATGACCGAGCCGGGATTGACTTTATCCAATCCGGCGTATTTCGGCGCGGTGCCGTGCGTGGCCTCAAAGACCGCGTGGCCGGTGTCGTAATTAATGTTCGCGCCGGGCGCAATGCCGATGCCGCCGACCTGCGCGGCCAAGGCGTCGGAAAGATAATCGCCGTTCAGGTTCATCGTCGCAATCACGTCGTACTCTTTCGGGCGCGTCAGAATTTGCTGCAAAAAGGCGTCGCAAATGACATCTTTGATGAGAATTCTTCCGGCGGCCAGCGCGTCAGCTTGCGCTTTATCCGCCGCCTCGCCGCCCTGTTCAGCCTTGATGCGGTCATATTGCTGCCACGTAAAGACATATTCGCCGAATTCCCTTTCCGCAAGGGCATAGCCCCAATTTTTAAAGCCGCCTTCCGTGAACTTCATGATATTCCCTTTATGCACAATCGTCACGGATTTCCGGTCATGGCTGATCGCATACTTAATCGCCGCTCGCACAAGGCGTTCCGTGCCTTCTTTTGAAATCGGCTTGATCCCAATAGCGGTCGTTTCCGGGAAACGAATTTTCGACACGCCGAACTCGTTCTGCAAATATTTAATCAGCTTTTGCGCGGCGGGCGATTCGGCCTCCCATTCGATTCCGGCGTAAATGTCTTCGGAATTTTCGCGGAACACGACCATATCCACGTCTTGCGGACGCTTGACCGGCGACGGCACGCCTTCGAAATAACGCACCGGGCGCAGGCACGTGTACAGATCAAGTTTTTGGCGCAACGTGACGTTCAAACTGCGGATGCCGCCGCCGACCGGCGTGGTCAACGGCCCTTTAATCGCCACGTAATAATAGCGGATTGCGTCGAAACTGTCTTGCGGCGCCCATTCATTAAATACATTATACGCCTTTTCTCCAGCGAAAATTTCATACCAATGAATTTTTTTCTGGCCGCTGTACGCGCGTTCGACGGCAGCGTCAAGGACGCGCGCGGCCGCCCGCCAAATGTCCGGCCCCGTGCCGTCGCCTTCGATAAATGGGATGACCGGCTGGTCTGGAATATTCAGCTTGCCTTGCTCAAACGTAATTCGTTCGCCGCTTTTCGGCAGCGCAAATTTTGAAGGGGTAAAAGTTTCCATAAAATAGGACGTTCATTCGAAAGCGGGCGCAATGCCGAAAAACCATGCGCTGCGCCGCCGCGCCATCCCTCGTGAACAACTGTCACATTGCCCGCATCGCTGCGGAGCGTTTATAGATTTCAGCATTTTTTCGCTTTTGAAACCGTAGTTTTCAGCGTCAACAAATGTCAATAAATTTTTCGCGTCCGGCGCGAAACCTGCGCCGCCGCGAACAATGCGCCGGAGGCTCAAACCGTCCGGCGCGCGGAACGCGTTCCGGCAAGCAGAATCAAGACATTTTGAACGCGTCCACGCCCGCCGCAACAATCTTTTTGATTCACCATGAAAAAAAAGTTGACACGTGAAAAATTTTCGTGTATCGTTTGCGATAATCTCAATTGAGGCCGGAAAACGTTTTGTTTTCGCGCATGATGATCAATTGTTATTGGGTGAGAGCATATAAAAACATAGAGGAGAAAAAGGATTATGATCGGAAGAATAGCTATTGGTTTAGTCGCCCTTCTCATCCTTGTAGGAGGGATTGTTGGCGGAGTGATTTACTGGAACAAATTAAATGCGCCTGAAACCACTGCGACGGCGCCGGAAAAGGCGCTTGGCGATGACGCTCTTGATACAGGCGATACCGCCGAAACATCGCCGGTTGACGAAACGGCCGCGCCCGATATGGGCAGCGAAGACACCGTTCCGGCGGCAGAAACGCCAGCCGCGCCGGAAATGGATGTGACGGATGTTGCGGAAACCGCCGCCGTGCCAGAACAAGACACGGAAGTCGAAGTAGATGTCATGCCAGACGATGTGCAGCCAGCAGAAGATGCTGTTGCGAACGCGCCGAAGCGCCCGGAAAGACAGCCTGCGCAAGCGCAGAGAACGACCCGCGCCGTTGATGAACCGGTTGTTGCGGCGGCAACAGACGCGCCCGCCACGGCGACGCCAGCAGGCGACGGCACGTCCAAAATTGAATCTATTGTGATTGAGCCGGTCGCCACTCCGACGCCGAAACCGGCGACTGATGTGACGCCAGTGCCGACGACGCCAGTTGCCACGCCAACGCCCTCGCTACCGCAAGGTAATTATCGCGTCTATTCAACGATTCCGGTTCTTGACGCGCAGCTTCCGCAGATTCGCGCCGCGATGAGCAAATTGGGCGTGCGCTTGACGGAACAAGCGGGCGCAAAACAGCCGATGCAAGCGTATAAAGTCTCGTTAGGCTATTTCGTGGAACGGCAGCAGGCGCAGGAATGGGGACGGAATTATCTGCGCCCCAAAGGCATCGAGTATAAAATCTATGACGTGCAGGGCATGTCTTCGATTCAGCTTGGCGTGTTCACGAATCAGGCCAACATTGACCGGAAAATTAACCAGTTATATCAAGCGTTTCCGGGGTGGCGGCTGCCGATTCGCACAGAAATGACAACGATCATGAAACCGACGTACACGCTGTCACTGCGCGGAATTACGGAGCAGCTTGCCTCGAAAATTCAGATGGAATTAGGCCGGTTAGGCATTCCGGCGGAAGTCACCGGAATTTAAGCCGCGCAAAAGCTCAGTTTCTTCAAGAAACTGAGCTTTTTTTCTGCCCATCGAAATTCGATTTCTCCGCAAAAAATACTTGACAAGCATCTTCCCTCATTCAGAAAAATGCCTTTGCCTATTTTTCTTGCACACTAAATACCAACCCACTCTTCAGGAGGTTCAGTCATGAAAAAAGGATTGACGCTATTGCTCGTTGGCTGCGTTCTGGCTCTCAGTCTGTCCGCGTATGCCGCCGATCCGATTAAAATCGGAATTTACGAGCCGATGACCGGCGCGATGGCCGCCGGAGGCCAGCAAACAATGGAAGGCATTGAATTAGCCCATGAACTGCGCAAAGAAGCGCTGGGGCAGCCGATTGAAATCGTGCTGGTGGATAACAAAAGCGATAAAGTCGAATCCGCCAACGCGATGGCGCGCCTGCTCGACAAAGAAAACGTCGTCGCCGTGATCGGCTCGTTCGGCAGTTCGCTGTCGCTGGCAGGCGGGCCGCTTGCCTTGAAAGCGGGCGTTCCGGTCATGGGCTGCTCGCCGACCAACCCGTTGGTCACGCAGGACAACCCGTATTATTTCCGCGCCTGCTTTATTGATCCGTTTCAAGGCGAAGTGATGGCGCGTTATGCGTTCAAAGAACTCGGCGCGAAAACCGCCGCTATCGTGCAGGATGTGGCGCAGGATTATTCCGTCGGCCTGGCCAATTATTTTCGCAAAGCGTTCATCGAAATGACCGGCAACCCGGAAAGCATTGTCGCGCAGACTTCTTTCCAGACCGGCGATTCCGATTTCACAGCGCAACTCACCCACGTCATTTCCAAAAAGCCGGACGTCATTTTCATGCCGAGTTATTATCAAGACATGGCGCAGTTTGCGATTCAAGCGAAACAGCTTGGCTTGACCGTTCCGCTGCTCGGCGGCGACGCGGTGGAAGCGCCCGAATTGATTTCCGTCGGCGGCGACGCGGTGGAAGGCGTGCGTTTCAGCGCGCATTATTCGGCGGAAGCGGGTGAGCGTGAGGCATCGAAAACGTTCGCCGAAGCGTATCAGAAAAAATACAACAAAATTCCGAACGCGTTTGCCGCGTTGGGCTATGACGCCTACATGCTGATTGTGGACGGCATTGAAACAGCGGGTTCGGCTGATTCAAAGGCCATCCGCGACGCGATTGCGGGGTTTAAAAATCATGAAGCCGTCACCGGCATGATTACGTTCGATGAAAATGGCGATCCGCGCAAAAGCGCCGTCATTCTCGGCGTCAAAGGCGGCAAATTCGAATACGTCACGACCGTCGATCCCGAATAACGACCCATTATCGCGCCGTTGTCAGGCGCGTTGAAGGCGTCTGGCAGCGTTTTCTTGAACAACAACAACGAAGAGGGGCGAAACAGCAAAGACCGCCGTTTTTCTCCGATTCGTTGTTGCTCTTTTGCGTGACCTTCCAACTCTTTTTGCAGCATTTGACGAACGGCCTCTCACTCGGCAGCCTGTACGCCCTGATCGCCATCGGCTATACGATGGTGTACGGCATTCTGCGGCTGATCAATTTCGCGCACGGCGAAATTTTCATGATGTCCATCTATTTCGGTTATTACGGCGTCTTGATTTTCGCGCTTCCTTGGTATGTTTCCTTTCCCGTCGCCGTCCTGCTTACCGCGCTGCTCGGCCTATCCATAGACCAAATCGCCTACAAGCCGCTCCGCAGCGCGCCCCGCATTTCCGCGCTGATTTCCGCCATTGGTGTCTCGTTTTTCTTGCAAAACGTGGCGGTCATGCTGTTTGGCGGGCGTCCCAAAGGATTTCAACGCCCCGAAATTTTCACCGCCATGATTGATGTGGCGGGCATCAAAATTCAAAGCGAAGTGTTCATTATCCCGGTCGTGACCGTGATGCTGCTCATCGGCTTGACGTATTTGGTGCATCACACGAAGCAGGGCATGGCGATGCGCGCCGTGTCGAAAGATTTCGAAACCGCCCGGCTCATGGCGATTGATGTCAATAAGATCGTGGCGCTGACCTTCGCCATCGGTTCGGGCTTGGCGGCGTTCGGCGGCATCATGTGGGCGCTGCGCTATCCGGCGGTGTTTCCGTTGATGGGATCAATTCCCGGCCTCAAAGCCTTTATTGCGGCGGTGTTCGGCGGAATCGGCAGCATTCCCGGCGCCATGCTCGGCGGCTACATTATCGGCATTCTTGAAATCATGATTGTCGCCTTTTTTCCCGATTTGGCGGGCTACCGCGATGCCTATGCGTTCGTGATTCTGCTGATCATTTTATTAGTCAAACCGACCGGGCTGATTGGGGAAAAATTGGAGGAAAAAGTCTGATATGGAGCGCAAACCGGCCAACACGATGCTTTCGATTGCCGCCACGCTGCTGCTGCTCGCGGCGGCGTTTGCCGCGCAGAAATTCCTGAACGCCTATGTTCTGCGCATTCTCAACTTGTGCGCGATTTACGCGATTCTCGGCGTGAGCATGAATTTGATAAACGGCTTTACCGGCCAATTTTCGCTCGGCCACGCCGGATTCATGGCGGTTGGCGCGTATGTGACCGCAATTCTGACGCTCAGCCCCGCGAGCAAAGCGACCATTTATTTCATGGAGCCGATTATGCCGCCATTAGACCGGATTCATCTGCCATTTTTCCCGGCGCTCGTCATTGCTGGGCTGATTTCCGCGCTCTTCGGCCTGATCATCGGCGTGCCGACCCTGCGGCTGAAAGGCGATTATCTCGCCATTGCCACGCTCGGCTTTTCGGAAATCATCCGCGTCGTCTTCACCAACATCGTGCCGATTACCAACGGCGCGTTGGGGCTGAAAAATATCCCTGAACATACGACACTGCTCTGGAGCTGCGGCTGGATGATTTTTACGATTTTTTTCATTCAGCGCCTCGTGAATTCCAGCTACGGACGGGCGATGAAAGGCATCCGCGACAATGAAGTCGCCGCCGAAGCGATGGGCGTTAACCTGTTCACGCATAAAATTTTGGCGTTCGTCGTCGGCGCGTTTTTTGCGGGCATCGGCGGCGGCTTGCTGGCAAATTTAATCACGACGATTGATCCCAAAACCTTCACGCCCGTGCTGACGTATCAGGTGTTGATGATTATTGTCGTCGGCGGCTTAGGCTCAATTTCCGGCACGGTGGTGTCGGCCGGCATTTTCGCCGTGCTGATGGAATATCTGCGCCCGCTCGATAACGTGATTCCCGGCTTGCGCATGGTCTTTTTTTCCGTGCTGCTGATGGTGGTCGTCCTGTTTGCGCGGCAAGGCTTAATGGGCGGCAGAGAATTTTGCTGGGATTGGATTTTGCGGAGAAAAACCGAATAGAGCCGCCAAGACGCGCAAGCGCGAACCTCATTTTTTCGCGCTGCGCGGTCTCGCGGAAACAGAAAATATGGCAGAGGCGCTTTTGGATTGCAAGAGCATTACGATGAAATTCGGCGGGCTAACTGCGGTCAATAGCTTCAATTTGACGCTTTCGCGCGGCGAGTTAGTCGGGCTGATCGGCCCGAACGGCGCGGGCAAAACGACCGCGTTCAACATGATTACCGGCGTCTATACGCCGACGCAGAACGCGATTTTCTTTCAAGGGGAACAAATTTCCGGCCTGAAACCCTATAAAATCACGCGGCGCGGCATTGCGCGGACGTTCCAGAATATCCGCCTGTTCGACAAGCTGAGCGCGCTGGATAATGTCATGCTTGCCCATCATTTGCGCCTGAAATCGGACTTTCTGAGCGCGGTCTTTCGCCTTCCTTGGTATGTGAAAGAAGAACGCGCCATGCATGACGATGCGCGGCGGCTGCTTGCGGCGGTTGGGCTGGAAAATCGCAAAAACGCCGAAGCGGGCGGGCTGCCCTATGGCGAGCAGCGTCTGCTGGAAATCGCGCGGGCATTGGCGACAAAGCCGAAACTGCTTCTGCTTGATGAACCGGCGGCCGGAATGAATCCGCAGGAAAGCGACGACTTAATGCGCTTTATTCAGCGCATCCGCAAGGAATTTGACCTGACGATTCTGCTCATCGAGCATGACATGAAAGTCGTGATGGGCATTTGCGAGCGGATTCTCGTGCTGGATTACGGCGTCACTATCGCGGAAGGCGCGCCGAAAGCGATTCAATCCGATCCCAAAGTGATTGAAGCCTATTTGGGCGCGGGCGCATAAATAGCGGGGCAGGCATGATGCCTGCTCTCTGTTGGCTAACGCCGGAGAATCCCCACGACATTCGGAATCGGCTGCGCCCCGTTATATGGGTTAAATCCGCCGGTGCCATGCGTGCCGACAAGCTGGCATTCATATTCGCCGCTTTTTACGTATAATTGCGCCTGACTCCCGCCTTCAACATACATGGCGCGGGAAATTTGCAGCGGCAATTTCAGCAGCATGTCATTGAGTTCAGACGCGCTATACGCCGAACGCGCATGAATAAACAGCACGCGCCCCGCCTGATCCGTCCCGATTGACGCGATGCTCCAGCGTTTTTCGGGATTGTGCCGCCAGACGTTTTTCCCTTTGCACGAAATCATGCGAATGCTCTGCACGAGCGTGGCGTATTTCGGCATCCATTCGTCAAAATTATCGCATTGCCGGTCAAGAATCGTAATTTGCGGGAGTTTCGCGTTCAATGGATGGAAGGCAAGCATGGATTTGTCTTTTGTCAGGTGCGAATTGTTGGCATGGCCTTTGGTGCGCATGAGGGAAACGCTGGAGAGGTAATCCTCCTGATACATGCTGGCGTTAATGGCCGCGACGAGATGTTGCTGCTCGCACCACTCTTTCGCCGTCAGCGATTCGCGCTCAGGCATCGCCGACGCATTCAGCAGCCGAAATTCGAAATGCGCCGGATCAATCCGAAGCACGCGAATCAGCGAATCGCCGGATTCCGACGGCTGCGGCGCGCGAAAGACGCCGAATTCAAGCCCAGTTTCCAGCGGATTCCAGACGTTGATGAACTGCGCCGAAACCTCATCTCGTTCATCCTGCGCGGCCGCCGTCGTGATGATGGTCAGCGCGAACGTCAATAAAATAACCTGCCCCAATATTTTCATACAAAAAAAGATGTTCTCCCTGCAAAACCGTCGCCGTGTCGTTAAAAACCCGATAATCAAGGGGATTGGCCTGCCTGTCCTTTCGAAAAGATAGACAACGATCTTGAAAGACGAGAGATAATGTCAAATGAAAAAAACCGAGAGACTAAATTTCATGCGTGACCGCCTGCAAATAGCCCGCTTCCTCCGCGCTCAAATACGGCGTCAGCGCTTCCCGCACCCGGCGATGATACGCATTCAGCCAGCCGCGTTCGGCCTCCGTCAGCAGCGCGGCGTCAATCAGTGCCAAATCAATCGGGCAGAGCGAAATCGTCTCGAAGCGGTAAAATTGGCCGAACGCCGTCTGTTCCGCCGGAATCACGATGACGAGATTTTCGATGCGGATGCCGTATGCGCCTTCGCGGTACAGCCCCGGCTCATTCGAGCAGACCATGCCCGGCTCAAGCGGCGTCTGATTTTCAGGGCGAAAGCCTTGCGGGCCTTCATGCACGCTCAGAAAATGGCCGACGCCATGCCCGGAGCCATGCCAATACGTCAGGCCGTGCCGCCATAACGCCTGCCGCGCGAACATATCCACTTGCGCCCCGGTCGCGCCCTGCGGAAATCGCGCGGTCGCCAGCGCGATATGGGCTTGCAAGACGCGGGTGAAATCCTCCTTTTGCCGCGCCGTCGGCGGAGAAAGCGCAATCGTGCGCGTGATGTCGGTCGTGCCGTCGAGATATTGCGCCCCAGAATCTACGAGCAGCAAGCCGTTGCGCGTGATGGGCAGCGCAGTTTCCGGCGACGCCTCGTAATGGCAGATCGCGCCGTTGGCCTGATACCCGGCAATCGTCGGGAAACTTAACCCTTGAAAATGCTCGTTTTGCCGCCGAAACGACTCAAGCGGCGCGGCAATCGAAATCTCGGTGAACGCTTCGCGCCCAAGATGGCGGTCAAGCCAGCAGAGCCATTTCACCATTGCCGCGCCGTCGCGCACGTGCGCCTGACGCATGCCCGCAAGCTCCGTCTCATTTTTTTGCGCTTTCAGCCGCAGCGCGGGGTTTTGCGCCCCGATGACGAGGCAATGGTCGGGAACGGCGTCATGCACGGCCTGCGCGGTTTTTTCGGGATCAATCAGCAGCACGGCCTGCTCCGGGAGTTGCCGCAAAAACGGCAGCAACTCATCATAATCCGCGAACGCCACGCCATCGGCTTGCAGCGCGGCCGCGGCGGATTCCGGCAGTTTCACCGGATTGATAAATAGCCGCGCCTCGCGCTCCGAAATCACGGCGTAGGCGATGACAAGCGGATTGTAGGCAATATCGCCGCCGCGAATATTGAACAGCCACGCGATGTCGTCGAGCGCGGACATGACGTGCAGGGTAGCCCCGAATTCGCGCATCGCCTCGCGGACGCGGGCAAATTTCGATCCGCGCGATTCGCCGCAGAAACGCTGCGCGAGCAGGAACGCCGGTTCTGCCGGAATCGGCGGGCGATCCGTCCAGATCGCGGCAACGAGATCCTCATGATGCCGAAATTTCAGCGTTTTATGCGCGCAGATTTCCCGCAATTCTTCGAACTGTTTGATAGCCATGACGTGTCCGTCGAAGCCGACAGCCGCGCCGCTCGGCAATTCTGCCGCCAGCCAATCTTGATACTGCGGCACGCCGGGCATTTTCGATTTGAACAGTTCGATACCGGAATCGGCCAACTGCCGCGCGGCCTGAATGAAATAGCGGGAATCCGTCCAAAGCCCGGCGCGGTCGCGTGTGACGACGAGGATTCCAGCAGAGCCGGTAAAACCGGACAGCCAGGCGCGGGCTTGCCAATGCGGCGCGACGTATTCGCTCTGATGCGGATCGCTGTTTGTCGCAATCCACGCATCAACGCCGCGTTGCGCCATGATTTCCCGCAATGCGGAAATTTTTTCGCGTGTGGTCATCATATATCCTCGAATAAAGGTGTCGGAAAGTCAAACGTGCCTGACACTTGCGGAGAAAAATCATGTTTGTCAATAAAAATTGCTTGAAGGATTTCAATATTTCTGAAGGGTGGGTTTAAAGGAGATTTCCTTATGTTCGGACTGATGAAATTCGTGCGGTGCGCCTCGACAGAACAAGATCGGGCGCGATACCGGCGACAGTATTGCGGCGTCTGCAAAGCGATTGGGATCTTGTACGGACAACATGCCCGGCTGCTGCTGAATCGTGATCTCGTATTTTTCAGCGAACTGCTGACAGAGTTATCCGCAACGCCAATGCGGGGGAATCCGCCCGCGCGGCGGCAAAATTGCTTGCTGCTGCCGAACGCCGAAAACACGCCGCCCTCGTTCCGCATCGCCGCGAACTATACGCTTGTGATGGCAACGTTTCAATTCGACGATCATCGGGCGGATTCACGCGGCATTTCCGCGGTGAAATGGCGAGCCGCGTCCGCGCTCTTCGCGCCCGCTTGCCGAAAAGCCATGCGGCAGGCCGAACAATGGGGGTATCCGCTTGGCGATGTCGGTTGGTGGATGCGAGAGCAAATCCGGCGCGAGGCGGTTATTTCCTCCCGCGCAATTCCGTCGGAACGCCTGCGATTTGTAGCCGAGCCGTCCGCCGTTGCGACCGGCCTAAGCATGCGCCATGCGGCGGAGATGATCGGACAAGCGGCGCATACTGCTCCGATCTTCCGGCTCGGCCATGCGTTTGGGCAAGTGATTTATCTGCTCGATGCGCTTGGAGATTTTGAGGACGATGCGCGGCGCGGACAATTCAACGCGATTCGCGCCGCGTATCAGTTGAGCGACGCCGCGCTTCCGGCAGGCGTCCGGCGGGAAATTCATCGGAAGATTGCTGAGAGCGAACGGGCGGCGCGGCAGGCGTTGTCGGAATTGCCCCTGTCGCGCCATATTATCGCACATTTTGGGGCGCGCCTGACGCGCAATGTCGCGCGGGCGGCCTGCATGACGCTTGACGGCGATGGGCTGTTCGCTTGCGCCTCTTCGATAAACGGCGCGGAACAGCCGCAACTGAAACGGAAACGTTTCGGCGGTTGGTTGAATTGGTGTGATTGCTGCGACATTTGCGATTGCCTGCCGGATTCGTGTTCGGGCTGCGAATCTTGCGGCGACGGCTGCCATGATTGTGGTCATTGTGACTGCGGCGATTGTGATTGCGGCGGCTGCGATTGCAATTGATGTAACGCATAACCTATCGCTGTCAGGCAATTTACAGTCGTTTGACAGCTTAACGGAGAAAGGGAGACGATGATGACACGCGCAGAACAGGCGATGGCCTATTTTCAAGACGGATTGAATTGTTCCCAGTCGGTTTGTCTGGCGTTTGCCGAGCAATTCGGCATTGAACGGGACACGGCGTTGAAATTCGCGGCGGGCTTCGGCGGCGGCATCGGGCGCATGGCGGAAACATGCGGCGCTGTGACCGGCGCGGTCATGGCGTTGGGGCTGAAATATGGCTTTACGCAGGGCAGCCCGGAAGCCAAAACCGCGATGTACGCCCACGTTCAGCAGTTCGCCGAACGCTTTACGGAACGCTATCATTCGATGTTTTGCCGGGAATTATTGGGGTATGACATTTCGATTCACGAAGAACACGAAAAAGCAAAGCAGGAAAAGCTTTTTACGACGCGCTGCCCCGAATTCGTGCGGGCGGCGGTCGAAATCGTCGAAGAAATGCTGAACGCGCAAGAGGCCGCCAGTGACACGCGACATCAATAGCGCAAATAACCCGGCCATCAAATGGCTGGCGCAGTTGGAAAAGCCGCGCGCGCGCCGGACAGAAGGGCTGTTCGTCATCGAAGGGCTACGGGAAATTCGTTTCGCGTGGGAAGCCGGATATGAATTTCATCAGGTATTTCGATGCAAG
>CAZCGG010000044.1:3191-8782 GCA_964498135.1 uncultured Candidatus Moduliflexus sp. | reverse complement strand
ATACGCCCGCGCAAGCCGCTTCGCCTCTTCTGCCAGCACGTCAACGGCCTCATTGATGAGCGTTCCGGCGCACACGTCGCGGAAGCCGCCGCGCTCATCAAGATATTCCAGCCGATACAGATCATTCGCCACGCCCGGATGCGCCTGCGCCCGCTCTTTCGGCGTCAGCTTACGGACGCGGTATTCGTACAGGGTTTGCAGCAGACGAATCGCGGAATCCGTCGAAATCTCCATCATCTGATCCATCAACTCCCAGAACATTTCAAGATCGCTGACATCTACCCGATCTTCGAGGCAGAGCAGCCGCCAGACCGCCGCGTCACGATGCCGTGTCGAAATTTCCATCGGCGCGCTTGACGGAATGTTCGCCTTTTTTGGCAAAGCAGATGATGAATGTTGAAAGACGTGAAACAGAAAATACGCGCCGGTTTCGGCGTGGTTAGTCTGCGTGGCAAGGGTATTCATGCGACATTCCTCCCAGATGCGGCAACTGCCCCGCCCGACCGGCGCATGCGCCTTCGAGCCGGACAGTTGCGTCACGATTCCTTTCTTCGATGTCAAGAATATTTCTTTGTGAACGCGAGAATCTTGATAAAATTATTTCGTCTTTTATTTGCCTAATATTGATTTTATTAAAATAAAATGCGAGGAATGTCAAGAATTTTATGATGAAATTTGGCGAAATTTTGGAAGGAATTTTACAAAAACAAAAACGGCGTCAATCATGCGATTGACGCCGTTTTGATAACAAGCGCGGTTATGCTTCTGACCGAAACACGCGGTAATCCACGTTCGGGAAAATATTGTCCATCTCCTCTATCACGGCCAGCGCGTCCTGATTGATGTTGTTCTGCTCGATGGCGTCGGCCAGATAATGAAAGCGGCTGACGTGATCTTTCACGCGGCGCGAGGCGTACTGCTCGGACGTGCCGTTGCTGATGATGAACGGCCAATCGGAGCTTTGCGCCAGCAACAGTTCCCGCAGGCATTGATTCAACGCCCGCTCAATCAAATCCGCCGGGATGCCCTTTGCCGCAGCCTTTTTCGCCGCCGCGCCGTCCTGCTGATTCGCCAGCCGCTCCATGCGATGCCCGCATTCCATCAACTGCGCGTAAATCCAGTCAGTCTTATTGTTCAGCCATGTCTCGAAATAGCCCTTATGCCCCCATGTCGAAGTGCAGGGCGTCCCGGTTTGATGCACCGGATGATGGTCAAGATAGTTTGAAAGCGTCGTCAATTCAATGGTCTGCTGGTCATAGCCCGCTTTGCGAATCACGAAATCGAGCCACTGCGGGCCTTCAAACCACCAATGCCCGAAGAGTTCCGCGTCAAACGGCGCGAGAATAATCGGCTTGATTTCCATCACCGACGAGAGATATTCGATATGCGCTATCCGCTTGCGGAGAAAATCTTCGGCGTGAGCCGCCGCCCGCTCCCGCGCCACGTCGGGGTTATACGGCTCTTTCCACGACGTCGGGCCGGTGATGCGGTAATATTTGATGCCGGTATCCGCGCGGACGCCGCCGCCGATATAGGGCTGAATGTAGTTGAAATCGAGGTCTTGCCCGATGTCGCGGTAAAATTCGCGGTAATTCGGATCGCCCGGAAAGCCCTCTTTCGCCGACCAAACTTGCTTGGTGCTGCCCTGATCGCGCCCGAACGCCGCCACGCCCGACGGCGTGTAGATCGGCGTATGCACGCCGTAAAACGGGGTGATGCTGGCGTGATCGATTCCGATGGATTCCATGAAGAAAAAGCGCACGCCTTCGCGCCGCAGAATTTCATCTACGCCCGGATAATAGGCGCACTCCGGCAGCCACATCCCTTTGGGGCGAAAGTCGAAAACGCTTTCAAAATAGTTCAAGCCGGTAATCACTTGGGCTTCGACGGCCTTCGGCTGCGCGGCCAGCAACGGCAAAAAGCCATGCGTGGCGGCGGTGGTGATCAGCTCCACGCTTCCGCTGTCGTGCAAATGTTTAAAGGCGACTGACAATCTGCGGTCATGCTTGTTAAAAATGTCCCGCGCTTCCTGAAATAAGTTGCGGTACACGCCCGCCAGCCATTGAAAATGCGGCTGATGCTGGTTGCGCTGCTGCTCTTGTTCGGACAAGGCGATCAACTTGCCGAGATGCCGGTCATATCGCTCCTGCAACAATTCATCTTCCAGCATCGCCAACAGGCTCGGCGAAATGGACACCGTGACTTGAAACGGCACTTTTTCCCCAGCGGCTTTGCGGAAGAATTTGATTAACGGGATATAGGTCTCGGTAATCGCCTCGAACAGCCAGCGTTCTTCGAGGAAATCGTCATATTCGGGATGCCGCACAAATGGCAGGTGGGCATGTAAAACAAACGCAAGATACCCTTTTGACATGAGTTATTCCAGATGCGCCGCACACGTTGCCGTTGCCGCGCATCCACGCTCCTTGAATCTGTGCAGTAATATGTGTTCACATCGCCCAGCCAATTATTTTCGTTTGCCTCGTTTGCCTTTCTTTGACTGCGGTTCGGCTTTTTTAGCGGGCTGTTTCGACACAGGCGGCTCGGCGGCCTCAACCTTTTTGACAGGCGGCTGAGGCTCGACTTTTTGCGGCTCAGCCGGAATAGTCGCGATTTTCGGCGCGGCAGCAGCCTTTTCGACGACCGGCGCAGGCGGTTCGACGGCTTCGACTTTTTTGGCAGGCGTCGGCGGCTCGGCTTTTTTCGGCTCGACCGCAGGCGCAGTTTTCTCGATAACCGGCGCAGGCAGCACGATAGCCGGGCGCGTCTTTTCGATATTCGCCCAGAGATGTTCGTACAAGAGATATTGCTCAACGATCATGCTGTCGGCGGACGCCCCATGCCCTCCAGCGAGGCGTTTGGCGGCAAAACGGAGCATGTTGCCTTGCAGCGGATTTGACAGCATTTCGTTCAGCCCCCAGATAATTGAACCGGGGTTATCATACGTGACAAGGCCATTTTGCCCATGCGCGATGCAATTCAAATGCGATTGATGCGTCGTGAGAACCGGCTTGCCGAATTCAATCGCCTTTTGCGCCAAGCCCTCATCTTGCCATGTCCGCGCCGGAATCACGACGAAATCCGCTCCCAACAGCACGGATTCAAAATATTCGCGCGGCACGTCGCCGAGAAAGCGGCAGCGGTGGGCGATGCCGCCATGCCAGGCGCGGCCTTCCAATTCCCCCTTGAGCGGGCCGTTGCCGATAAAGACAAATTGCGCTTCGCCGTTGCGCTTGCAGACATTGAGCATACCGTCCATCAGCAAATCTGCGCCGGAAGCGTGGGACACTTCCCCGGCAAACAGCGCAATCGGCCACGCCGGATTCAAGCCCAAAGATCGCTTAATATCGCCCGCATCCGGGAACGCGGCTTTCTGCTGGTCAACGGTTTCGGAGAGAATCACGACCTTTTCTTCGGCTGCGCCGTACACGCTGATGACCTGCTGGCGCGTCGAGGAATGCGGCACGATGACCATTGACGCGGCTGACACGGCCGTCTTTTCCCGCTCGGCAATCGCTTTGGAAATGTCGCTCAACTCGCCGCCCTGCGCCCGTTCGTATTCGGTGGAATGGAGCGTCACGACCATCGGAATGCGCAGCGCGTCCGCCGCTTTTACGCCGACTGACGCGGAATACCAGTCATGGCAATGGAGAAAATGAAACGGCGTCTGCTTGTGCGCGGCTTTCACTTGTTCGAACAACGCGGCGGCGGCGCGATCCACTCGCGCGAACAAATCCTCAGAGAGCGGCGACGGATCCGGCGGCATGAAGACCTGCACTTGGCTGCCGAATTTCCGGCATCCTTCGGACAACTGGGCGACCATGCCTTCTAAGCTGCCGCCGCGCTCGCCGGACACTGCCGCCCCTAAAAAGACGACGCCTACAGAAAGCGGCTCTTCGCGCTTCACGCCGAGCAATTGCTGGTGCATGCGCTCGTAAATTTGGGCGTCGAAGACATTTTCCACCGGAAAGACGCTTTTGAAATCTTTGCTGACAAACAAGCCCGATGTCTGGAATTTTCCGGACGGGCGGTCGCGGTCAAAAAAGATCGTATTTGATCGCGTCAGCGCATGAAAGGAGTTATCGCGGAAGCGGAAGCCCAATTCCGCCATGAAATTGCGCTCCGTCCGCTCCATGTTGATGTAGTAATTGCCAAACAGCCCATGCACGTCAATATCGAAAAACGCATGGGCGTTGAAGCCGTTAAAAACAATGTCCGTGACATCATAAACTCGAATCAGCAGGCGCGAGCCGTGAAAGGCGTCGCCATGCTGGGTTTGCAAGGCATGGACAGAGGCTTCGTTGACATGCCATTGCAGGTAGCCGCGTCGCGGATAAATCATGGAAATCGTCAAAAATTCGCTGGTGAATGGCGCGGGATATTTTTTCCCGATTTCCCAGCATACTTCTCGAATATGTTCCTGTGTCATGTCGGGTTGCTCCTCAATTTCGGGCGACCGCGCCCTTCGGCGGGGCTGCCGTGTTCTTGCTTCTAACGACGTTCAACTCATCCCAAATACGCCTTCCGCACGTCTTCGCTGTGCAGCAGGTCTTCGCCTTTGCCGGACAGCACGACCTTGCCGGTTTCAATCACATAGCCGTAATCGGCGACTTTGAGGGCGGCAAGGGCGTTTTGCTCAATCAGCAGCATTGTCAAGCCTTGCTGATGAATCTGGCGAATAATTTTGAAAATCTCCTCGACTAAAATCGGCGCAAGCCCTAAACTCGGCTCATCCAACATCAACAGCGACGGGCGCGTCATCAGCCCGCGGCCGACGGCGAGCATCTGCTGTTCTCCGCCGGAAAGCGTCCCGGCGGACTGATTCCGCCGTTCCGCCATGCGCGGAAAGAGGCTGAACACCCAGTCCAAATCGCGCTGAATTTCGGCGGCGGCGCTGCGGGCATACGCGCCAAGCCGCAGGTTTTCATAGACGGTCAAATTCGGGAAAATCCGGCGGCCTTCGGGAATCATGGCAATGCCTTTTTTGACGATTTCATGCGTCGGCTGACGCGCAAGCGATTGATTATTGAAGCGAATGTCGCCGGAACGGGGGGGAACTAACTGGCAGATGGCGCGGAGCAGCGTGCTTTTGCCTGCGCCATTCGCGCCGATCAGCGTGACGATTTTTCCTGCCGGAACATCTAAGGAAACGCCTTTTAAGGCATGGATTCCGCCATAATAGACGTGCAAATTTTGAATTGAAAGCATGGTTGCGCTCCTGCTTGCGCATGAGAGATAGTGAGAACTGAATGACACGAAATCTTGCAGTAATACAGGGGTAAAGGGAACGCTGATTTTTGTCAACATTCTTTCTGAATCAATCCTATTTTTTCTGAGAGGGCGTGAAGTTGGGAAGTCTCAGAGGAATCGCGCGACATTATTTCCGTTTCAACACTACCAGCGTAATATCATCATAAACTTTCTGGTCGCCGATATGCTGGGTAACGTCGCTGATGACCGCTTGTTTGATGATCTCCGCCGAATTCCGCCAATTTCGGCTGAGAACGTCGCAGAGCCGTTCGATGCCGTAGAACCGATGATCGGGGCTTTCCGCCTCCGTGATGCCGTCTGTGTATAACACGATTCCATCT
>CAZCGG010000044.1:0-3091 GCA_964498135.1 uncultured Candidatus Moduliflexus sp. | reverse complement strand
ATGATCGGGGCTTTCCGCCTCCGTGATGCCGTCTGTGTATAACACGATTCCATCTTCCGAATCAAGCGACACGATCAACTCGGAGACCAAAGAAGCAATTTCTTTTTGCAAACCGATAGGAAAGCCTAAATTGGACGTGCTGACTCGTTCGACGCGCCCATTGTGACGCACAATCAATAACTCTTCATGCTGCCCGAAGATTTTTAGCGTTCCGGCGCGATACATAATCAGCGCCAGCGTCAGCGTTTTATCTATTCTCATACGCTGAATATTCTTATAGACCGTCCGATTCAACGTCGCCAAAAAGGCGATAGGATCAGTTTCGCCATGCTCGATCAGCGTCCGAATCGCCGTCTGCGTCATCAACATCAGAATGCCGCTTTCCAAGCCGTGTCCGGTCACGTCGCCGATGCCAAGATGAATCAGCCCATGATTCTGCGCTAACACGTCATAGTAATCTCCGCCGATTTCATCGGCAGGCTGCATGAATCCGACGATATCCAGCCCTTCGATCTGTTGGAGTTCCTCCGGCGATGGAAGAATCATGCGCTGAATTTGGCGCGAAATATCCAATTCCGCGCTCATTCGCAGATTTTCCGCGCGCAGTTGCTTATTGAGAACGCGGATTTCTTCATAAGCGTCTGCCAATGATTTTTGAGAATGTTTTAATGGGGTAATATCGCGAGAAATGCCGAATATTCCAATGATCTCGCCATGTTCATCGCGCAGGGGCATTTTGGTGGTGAGCGCCCACCTCCCATGCGCATCGGGTTCTTCGATATTCAACAGAGGCTGGCCGGTGCGCACGATGTCTTGTTCTTGCCGAAATTTCACGTCGGCCTGTTCTGCGGGGAAAAAATCAAAATCTGTTTTTCCAATCAACTCTGAAGGCTTGCCAACGCCAAATAACTCCGCAATGGCCGGATTCGCGCGAATAAACCGGCTGTCTCGATCTTTAAAATAAATGCTGTCCGGCACGCTCGCCATAAAGGTGTCAATGACATATTTTTCTCGGACTAATTCCGCGGTCCGTTCCTGCAACCGCTCGAAAAGCAACGCCCCTTGCAGCGCGCTGCTAATTTCTCCGCGCAGCCGGTAATACATCGTGCCGTCGCGCGGCTGCGCCTCAAAAATCATGACGCCAAGCTGCGTCTCTCGAAAATATAATGCCTCAACCAGCCACGCGGCCGGCCGGTCAGCAAAATTCATCTCTTCAGACAGCAGCCCTTCTAACGTCAACAGGCGTCCGCCTGATTCCAAGCGCATCCGCCCATGCTCATCGTAGGCTAACACGAGCCGCGCTTGTGTGCGCGGGGGCGCGGAAGCGTCGTCATAGAACGCCAGAAAACAGCGCGCAATGCCTAAACTCGGGAGCGCGTCAGCAAGCACATCCATTAACTCTTGCACATTGAACGTGGTAATCAGGGATTGGCCGAGTTCGCTCAACACTTGCGCTTTTTTTTCGGCCTGCACATGCAGATAGGCCAGATGACGCTGCGCGAGATTTCCAATCAAGATGCGCGCTTGATGCCAGAGAGTTTCCATGCGATCTTTCTCCGCATGGCAGATGAGCGGGAGCGTCCGTTGACGCAACAATGAAATGCCGTGCTGCCACAGGCTCACATCATCGTGTCCGGCGGCAATCTGTTGGCCTGCGAGGTCATACAGAAGCGCAAGAAAACCGCCAGAAGCGGCGCGCCGCACGTCTGCGGCCAAGGCGTCAATCAAGGGGTCGAGCGGCGGCGCAAAGTCGTCCACTACGCCGATGGCCTGCCGCATGGCTGCCGCAAGCGCAGCGCGGTCTTTTTCGATGCGCGCGGCGGATTCCTCTGCCGAATACACGCGCTTCGAAAGGCGGGATTCGCGAGAAACAGGGACGGAAATCACCTCAGTCGGCAGGCAGCCGCATGACTGCCGCACCATTAATTTGACGGGACATCCATTTTGTTCAGGCAGCGTGTTCCCATCAAGCAAGGTGAAGAGCGCGTCCGCCGCTTGCCGTCCCAACTGATAAAACGACACGCGCGCTGTCGTTAACGGCGGCGTCATGACGCCGCTGCTCTTCGAGTCGTCAAATCCCGTGACCGCGACATCTTTCGGAATCGCAAGGCCGCGAGCGCGGAGGGCGCGAATCGCGCCAACGGCAAAATCATCGCATGCGCACGCTATCGCGTCGAAGGCGACTTTCCGCTCATGAAGCAGCGCGTTGACGGTTTCAAAACCGTGCTGTTCCTCCCATGGACCGGGCAGGCCGATTAAATTGAGATCAAGGCAATGATATTGCGCAAGCGTTTCAAGATACGCGCGATACCGCTCTTGAGCGCCGATATGGCCTTCCGGCCCGCGAATGAATGCAATCCGGCGATAGCCATGCGCTGAAAGCAGGTGAAGGAGCACGTTACACATTCCCTGATAATTTTCGACCAGAATTCCGGGAATGCCCTCAAACGATTTTTCTCCGGCAACAATCGGCAACGAACGAAATCGCCGCAAAAACGCGGAGAGGTCTTTGGGGCTGATGGCCCAATCAATGGCCGGAAGCCAAAGAATAAGACCATCGAGACACGCCGGGTTGGCGAGATCATACATGGCATTCGCCTGCGCTTTGAATCCGTATGGATCGCGCAGCACGCCGCCATCGAAAAAGACGAGACTGGCGGCATGAGCGCGAACAACATCATAAATTCCTGCCCAGACCGATTGCATGTCTGAATGAAAAATAGCGCAGTTGAAGAATCCAATTGTGGGGCGCGCGTTCGAGATGTCTCGGTGTGCCATAGCTACAGCCTATTGGTCGTCACGCCAATTGTCGTAAAAAAAATCATATTGAGCGACTATTCTCGCGTCAGGAATGCGCCGTTGAACGGCATAAGCGACGACTGCGCCGCACTTCTGAACCTGATCGATGCAAACGCACTTGGTAGAATAAGGATGACTGGTGGGACAGACATTCAGTTCTGCCCATTATTCAGCGTGTTCAAACAAAAATGACGGATGCAGCCAGCCGTGTGATTCGATTTCTCAGCAATATGGGAATGAATATTGTTCCGTGCGTTGTAAAAAGTCAAGTCAATTTTATTTACTCGCATGA
>CAZCGG010000043.1:9757-23003 GCA_964498135.1 uncultured Candidatus Moduliflexus sp. | reverse complement strand
TATTCAACCACAGATTTCACGGATTCAAGAGGCGTTTCTTTCTTGACTTTCTTGTTTTTTTATACAGTACATATTGCAGCATGTCAACATATATCATTGCGTTATTTTTCGTGAAGAGCCGTTGATGATATGTGGTGACACATACGTGAGATGAACACAGGAGTGTCAAATCTTGATTTGACAGAGAATGGCTGCGAAATTGAAATTTCGCACTCCTGATTTACATGGGAGATGCGCGAAAGAGGCATGAGCATATCTTTGCGCCGAAAAAAGGAGTGAATTATGTTCATCTGGAGAAAACTGACCCGTTCGGCCGAGCCGATTTTTTCGTTTTCATTCGGGAAAAAAATCACCAATATCGGCTTTATTGCAACGCGGCTGCAAGGCACGGACGGCGTGTCATTGGAAACGGAAAAATGGAGCGTCGTGCTGGAGCGAATGGGCTATTCGTGCTACTATTTCGCCGGACAATCCGATTGGGACAAACAGAAAACCGTGGTCGTGCCGGAAGCCTTTTTTGATCATGTGACGATCAAAAAAATTCAGGCAGAGTGCTTCGGCAAATTTACGCGGCCATTGTCGCTGACCGATGAAATTCATCAGTTGCGTAAACACCTCAAGCAAAAAATTTATGAATTTGTCAGCCGTTTCAAGATTGATTTGATCATCCCTGAAAATGCGCTGACAATCCCCATGAACATTCCGCTTGGGTTAGCGATTACCGAGTTTATCGTCGAAACCGGCATTCCGGCGATTGCCCATCATCACGATTTTTATTGGGAGCGGCAGCGATTCATGATCAACTGCGTCCCGGATTTTTTGACGATGGCGTTTCCGCCCCAGTTATCTTCAATGCAGCATGTCGTGATTAATAGCCCGGCGGAGCGCGAATTAAGCCACCGCACCGGCCTTTCCGCCCGCATCATCCCGAACATGCTTGATTTCGAGACGCCGCCGCCGGGCATTGATGACTATAATAAAGACGTTCGCGCCGATTTGGGGCTTGCGCCGGAGGACATCATGTTTTTGCAGCCCACGCGCATTGTGGCGCGGAAAGGCATCGAACATGCCATCGAGGTGGTCAATCGGCTGAAAGATCCGAAGATCAAGCTTGTCATCACGCATTTCGGCGGCGACGAAGGCCCAGCGTATGAAGAGCGTCTCCGCAATTACGCCGCCATGCTGAACGTGCCGCTGATTATCAAGCCGGAAATCATCAACCGCACCCGCGCCGTTTCGCCCGACGGCAAGAAACAATATACGCTCTGGGATGTCTATCCGCATGCCGATGTGGTCACGTATCCTTCGATTTACGAAGGCTTCGGCAACGCTTTGCTTGAAGCGATCTATTTTCGGAAGCCGCTCTTGGTTAACCGCTATTCGATTTATGAAATAGACATTGAGCCGATGGGATTCGACATGGTGACGATGGATGGCTACGTGACCGACAGCGTGATCGCGCAAATGCGGGAAGTGTTGCGCGATCCGGCGCGGCGCGAGCGCATGACGGCCAACAATTATCAAGTTGCGTCGCAGTTTTTTTCGTATCAAGCGTTGGCCTATAAATTGAAGACGCTGCTGATTGAATTCGAGGGGTTGCAAATCCTTGGCATGACCGGCAAAGAAATCCCGGCTGTTTAAGGAAAAACTTGACAAAAAATATCCGAATTGAAGAGGGATAGAATGGAAAAATGAAGAAGAAAATGGGCATTCCGAATATGTGTCTATCCGTCTTGTGCTTTCGGAAAGGGCAAGATGCGTGGGCTTGAAAGGAGGCGCAGTCATGCCGTTTGCGACATTCGAAGAGATTTTAGCCTTTCTTCCTCAACTTGACCCCCTTCTCCACGATATGCGGGACATCGTTTTGGGCAATTTAATCGCTATCGGCGAAATTCCCGCCCCAACCTTTGAAGAAGGACAGCGCGTCGAGTTTTTGCAGCAGCGTTTCACCGACAGCGACTCTTTAGAGTGTTCGACTGATGAAATGGGGAATGTGTATGCCATGCTGCCCGGAGAAAGCGGCCAAAAGAACCTGCTGGTGATGGCGCATCTCGACACGATTTTCCCCGCCGACGACGATCATACGATTACGGTGTCAGCCGATGAAGCCACCGGAATCGCGGTGGCGGATAATAGTCTGGGCATTGCGGTCATGGCATCGCTCCCGCATCTGCTGCGCCGCCTTGATATTCATTTGCAATCCAATCTGATTTTGATGGGCGCTGCTCGGACGCTCGGACGCGGCAATTTAGCTGGGCTGCGGTTTTTTTTAGAGCATTCCATTCTGCCGATTCATACGGGCATTGCGGTTGAAGGCATTGAATTAGGCCGCTTGAGTTACTCATCTATCGGCATGCTGCGCGGCGAAATCACCTGCATGGTGCCGGATGATTACGATTGGACGCGCTTCGACACCACCGGCGCGATTATTAACCTGATCGAGGTCATTAACCAGATTATCGCCATTCCGCTGCCGCGCCAGCCGCGCACGACGGTCGTGTTAGGCTCTATCGAAGGCGGCGAGCAGGCATACGGAAAAATTGCCAAATTCGCGCAATTGCGTTTCGAAATCCGCAGCGAATCTGCCGAAACCGTCGAATCCATCCGTGAACAGATTCAAGAAATCGTCCTGGAACAGTCTGCGCGCACCAATAAAACCATTACGGTCGAATTTTTTGGCAAACGCACTCCCGGCGGTTTAGCGATTTCGCATCCGCTCTGCCGCCAAACGCGCAAAATTATGGAAACGTTAGCGATTGAGCCGCGCATTTCTCCGAGTCTGGTCGGGCTATCGGCCTTTATTGATCGGAATATTCCGGCGATTACGCTTGGCATCACGATGGGGCAGCGCAGTAAAGAATCGAGCGAAACAATCCTGCTTGCCCCGATTGTCAAAGGAATTGCCCAACTAATCGGCGTGTTGTTAGCCATAGACGGAGGGTTTTGTGATGAAACTCGATGAGTGGTTGCAGCGAAACACCTTTCATCATGCTGAATTTCGCGATCTCAATCGTCTTATGCAGGAAAAAGAGAAACAAGGCGTCAAGATTTCCCTCTGCATTCCGACGTTGAACGAAGAGGCGACTATCGGAAAAGAGATCGTGATTTTAAAATCCGAATTGATGAGTCGCTATCATCTTTTGGATGAAATTGCGGTGATTGATTCCGGCTCTGAAGATCAGACGCGGGAGATTGCGGCCTCATTCGGCGCGTCGGTGTATTTGGCGCGGGATATTTTGCCGGAAATGGGGGAAAAACGCGGCAAAGGCGAAAATCTCTGGAAGGCGATTTATCAATTGAGCGGCGACATTATCGTCTATGTTGACGCGGACATCAAAAATATTCACGCCCGCTTTGTCTATGGGCTGCTCGCTCCGTTGATTTATCGCCCGGAAATCAAATACGTCAAGGCATTTTACGAACGCCCGTTAGCGTATTCGCAGGGCGTGCGACCTTCCGGCGGCGGGCGTGTCACGGAGATTTTGATTCGTCCGCTATTTTCGTTGTTTTTCCCGGAATTGACCGGCATGATTCAGCCGCTTTCCGGGGAATACGCCGTTCGGCGCGAGGTGCTGGAGCGGATTCCGTTCCCTATCGGCTATGGCGTCGAGACATCGCATCTGATTGACGTATATCAGAAATGGGGGTTGGAAGCGTTCGCGCAGACCGATTTGGATCAACGCGTGCATCGCAATCAATCCACGCGAGCGTTGGCCAAAATGTCGTTTGGCATTTTACATACGTTTTTGCTGCGCGCCCGGTCATTAGGCATTATCAATGGCCTGCCGGACATTGGCGATACGCTGTATCAATTTCAAATTCGGGAAACACAGCACGAGCGCGTGGATTTTACGATTCAGTACGAAGAGCGTCCGCCGATGCTTGACGTTCCGGCATACCGCGAAAAAACGGGGCGCGCGTGACATGCTGCGCGTGGCGGTCGTGCATTATCATCTGCGCCCCGGCGGCGTGACTCAAGTGATTCGACACAGCCTCGCCGCGCTGCGGGAAGAGGGCGAAAACGCTTGCCGCGTCGTCGTGTTGACCGGCGAGCCGCCGAGTGACGCTATGCCCGTGCCGTCGGCGACGGTCGCGCCGTTTTTAGGCTATTCATCTTCGCCCGCGCCCAATGCCCGCGCGCTTGCCGCCGAATTGGACGCCGCCGCCCGTCACGCGCTGGGCGATCTGCCGGATGTGTGGCATGTTCATAATCACGCGCTGGGAAAAAATCTCGCCGTTCCCGCGCTTGTCGAGCAGTTTGCCCGCGACGGGCGGCGGCTGCTTCTGCAATTCCACGATTTTGCCGAAGACGGCCGCCCGGCGAATTATCGCATGTTGCGCGAGCATCTCGGCCAGCATGACGCGCTCCTCTTTAGCCAACGACTCTATCCGCAGGGAACGCACATTCATTATGCCCTCATCAACGAGCGCGACCGCCGTTTCATGTCCGCCGCAGGCGTTCAGGCCGCGCAACTTCACGATCTGCCGAACGCCGTCAGCCTGAAGGATGCCCGCGACGCAAGCGAAGCCGCCGCGCTTGAGAGACGGCTTTTTTTGTATCCGGCGCGCGGCATTCGGCGCAAAAGTCTCGGCGAATTTTTGCTCTGGGCGGCGGTGGCCGAACCGGGCGACCTGTTCGCCGTGACCCGCGCCCCGCAGAATCCCCATGAACGCCCGCAATATGACCAATGGGCGGCGTTTGCCGCCGCGCTCGGCCTGCCGGCGCAATTTTCATTCGGCGAGACATGGCCGGGATCGTTCGATTCCCTGCTCAACGCCGCGCATGCCATCGTGACCACCAGCGTTGCGGAAGGGTTCGGTTTGGGATTTTTAGAGCCGTTTTTGGCCGACCGCCCGTTAGTCGGGCGCAAATTGCCGGAAATCACCGACGCCTTTGAGCGAGTCGGACTCGATCTGTCCGCGATGTACGCGGCTTTGCGCGTCCCGTTGGCCTGGGTTGGGCGCGACCGTTTGATGAGCGAAATTCAGCGCGAGCTTCCCCGCGTGTATGCCGATTATGGCCGCGCGGCGGACGCAGCGCAGGCGGAGCGGGCGTTTGCGGCGGCAGTGAGCGGCGAGATGGTGGATGTCGGACGCCTCAACGAGCCATTGCAGCAGCGCGTCATCGAACGGCTGGCGCGGTCGCCGGAATGCCGGGCGGAAATGCTTCCCGCCCGCCTGTTCGCCGGACAACATGCCGACGGAATGATTCAACGGAATCGGCGCGTTGTCGAACAGTGCTTTCATCTGCGCGAATACGGCAGACGGCTGCGCCGAATTTATGAGACGGTCGCCGTGTCTCCTGCCGCGCCCCTCCCTGCGCTTGACGCCGACGCGCTGTTAGATCAATTTCTTTCCCCTGAACGCTTTTATTTACTCCGCACATAAAAAAACGCAAGGGACGCAAATGGCGCAAAAGACGCAATCATTTCGATAAATACTTGCGTCCTTTGCGCCATTTGCGTCTCTTGCGTTTAAATTCCAGATGACGGAATCCAATCTTATTCAACGCATCCGGCAAGTCTGCCGTCCGCTTGCGCCTCTGCCGACGGCAACGGCGTCCCGGCTTTCCCGCGTATCAGGCATCAAGGCCGTGTTATTCGACGTGTATGGGACGTTGTTTCTCTCCGGTTCCGGCGACATCAGCCTTGCGAGCGAGATGAACAACGGGCAGGCGTTGGCAGACGCGCTACGATCAGCCGGAATGCGCGGGCGGCTTGATGACGCCGGAATCCGAGGCAGCGCGGCTCTGCTTGAGGCGATTCGGCGGACGCATCAGGCGAAGAAGGCGACAGGCGCGACGTTTCCAGAGGTGAACATTGTCGCGGAGTGGCGGGCGGTTTTGGAAGAATTACGGGCAAACGGCCTGATTGACGGCGCGATCACGCCGGAGATTGCGCGGCGCGTCAGCGTGGAATATGAATGCCGCGTCAATCCCGTTTGGCCGATGCCGGGAATATTGGAAACGCTAACAGGCTTGCGGGAGCATCGAATCATCTTGGGCATCGTGTCAAACGCGCAATTTTACACGCCATTGATGTTTCCGGCCTTGCTGAACCAGACGCTTGAAGAATTAGGATTCGCGCCTGAACTGTGCGCATGGTCATTCGAACTTGGCGAAGCGAAGCCTTCAACCGCCCTGTTTCATGCGGCGCTCAAGCCGTTGCGCTCGACATGCGGCATTCTCCCTGAAGAAACACTGTTTGTCGGAAACGACATGCGAAACGATATGTGGGCGGCAGCGCAATGCGGCGTAAAAACGGTCTTGTTCGCTGGAGATCGGCGGTCGCTGCGCTTGCGGGAGGACGATCCGCGCTGCGCCATCTTTCAGCCTGATGCGGTCATCACCGCGTTGCCGGAATTGCTTGCGATCTGCTGAATGCAAACACAAGGCATGAGGATGTCAATAAATAATTTTCACCGCAGAGGCGCGGAGGGGCGCAGAGAAAAACAAAATAAAAAACCTCTGCGCATCTCCGCGCCTCTGCGGTGAGTAAAAATTCAAAAATTATTCACCATGCGTTTGATGCCTTGCGCTAAGCGCGGGACATGAAAATTGATTAGCAAGCCGACTTTCAGGCCGCTTAATTTCAGATACGATAACAATTGCGCTTCATGAATCGGCAAGATTCTTTCAACCGCTTTCAATTCGACAATCACGGAATCTTCGACCAGCATATCCAACCGATAGCCCACGTCTAATTTCACGCTGTCATAAATGACTGGCAAACCTACCTGTGTTAAGACTTTCCGTTCGCGCTTGCGCAATTCATATTCAAGACACGCTTCATACGCGCTTTCCAGCAATCCCGGCCCCAAAGCTTTATGTACCGTGATCGCCGCGTCAATAATGTGTCCGGTAATATCGTTGAGTTCCATGTTTTTTCACCACCGAGGCGCGGAGAGGCGCAGAGAAAAACAAAATAAAAAAACCTCTGCGTCCCTCTGCGCCTCGGCGGTAAAAAATTGGGGAAGAAAAGAAAAACCCCCTTACGCCGGAGCGCAAGGGGGCGAAAAACGCCATATTTGACGGCTTACTTCTTGTCTTTAATGGCTGCCTGAGCCGCCGCCAACCGCGCAATCGGCACGCGGAACGGAGAGCAACTCACGTAGGTCAAGCCGATCTGATGGCAGAACTCCACTGAACTCGGATCGCCGCCATGCTCGCCGCAAATGCCGAGTTTGATCTCCGGGCGGGTCTTGCGTCCGCGCTCGCAGGCGATTTTCATCAATTCGCCGACCGATTCCTGATCAAGCTGCTGGAACGGGTCAACGGGGAGGATTTTCTTGTCGAGGTAATCATTGAGGAACGAGCCGATGTCGTCGCGGGAGAAGCCGAACGTCATCTGCGTCAAGTCGTTCGTGCCGAATGAGAAGAACTGCGCCACTTCGGCCATTTTGTCCGCCGTAATCGCGGCGCGCGGGATTTCAATCATCGTGCCGGTCAGGTGCGAAATCTCCTTCAAGCCGAATTTCTCGCACACTTCGCCATACACGCGCTTAATCAGTTCATACTGGTCTTTCAACTCGGCGCTGACGCACGTGACCGGAATCATGATTTCGGGATAGGCTTTCTTGCCTTCCTTAATCAATTCGGCGGCGGCTTCAAAAATCGCCCGCACTTGCGTTTCCGTCACTTCGGGATAGGTCACGCCCAAGCGCACGCCGCGATGCCCCATCATCGGGTTGCTTTCGTGCAAGGCATCGGCGCGTTTGTTGAACTCTTCCGCGCTGATGCCGAGGCTGGCGGCGAGTTTATCGCGTTCGGCCTTTTGCTGCGGCACGAATTCATGCAGCGGCGGGTCCATCGTGCGGATCGTCACCGGCAGGCCGTCCATCGCTTGCAGCGTCCCTTTGATGTCGTTTTTCATGAACGGGAAGAGTTCATTCAACGCGGCTTTGCGCTCGTCCAACGTTTTCGAGGCGATCATCTTGCGGAGCAAGAAGAGCGCGTTTTCAGACCCCGTGCCGTAGAACATGTGTTCGATGCGAAACAGGCCGATGCCTTCTGCGCCGAATGCGCGGGCTTTTGCCGCATCGCTCGGCGTGTCCGCGTTCGTGCGGATTTTCAGGCGGCGAAACTCATCGCACAGCGTCATCAGTTCTTGGAAATCTTTGTTTTCCTCAGCCGCTTTCACCATTGCCAATTCGCCGACATACGCCACGCCTTTCGTGCCGTTCAACGAAATCCAGTCACCTTCTTTCACGACTTTGCCGCCGCAAGTCAGCGTTTTGGCATGCGCGTCAATCTTCATCGCGCCCGCGCCGACGATACAGCATTTGCCCCAACCGCGAGCCACCAACGCCGCATGGCTGGTCATGCCGCCGCGCGCCGTCAAAATCGCTACTGCCGCTCTCATGCCTTCGATGTCTTCGGGGTTGGTCTCTTCACGCAGCAGGATAACCTGTTTCCCTTGTTTTTTCCATTCAACGGCGTCTTTCGCCGTAAAGACCGCTTGGCCTGTGCCGCCGCCAGGGCCGGCTGGCAAGCCTTTGCCCAAGACTTTTCCGTCTTCCGCGGCTTTTTTCTCGGCTTTCGGGTCAAGAATCGGGTGCAGCAATTCATCTAACTGGCCGGGCTGAACGCGCAGCACGGCGGTTTTCTTGTCAATCAAGCCTTCATGCAGCATGTCCAACGCCATCTTCACGGCCGCCGGGCCATTCCGTTTGCCGACGCGGCACTGGAGCATGTAGAGTTTGCCGTCCTGAATGGTAAACTCAATGTCGAGCATGTCTTTGTAATGATTTTCCAGCTTGAGTTCAATGGCATGCAATTCTTTATACACTCCTGGCATGCCGTTTTCGAGCGAGACGAGATGTTCGGTGTGTTCAGATTTGCCGACTTCATTGATCGGGTTCGGGGTGCGGATGCCCGCGACGACATCTTCGCCCTGCGCGTTGACGAGCCATTCGCCGTAGAAATAATTCTCGCCGGTGGCCGGGTTGCGGGTAAACGCCACGCCGGTCGCGGAGTTCTCGCCCATGTTGCCGAAGACCATTGACTGCACGTTGACGGCAGTTCCCCATGAATCAGGGATCCCCTCAATCTTGCGATAGGCGATAGCGCGGCGGCCATTCCAACTTTGGAACACCGCGCCAATGCCGCCCCACAACTGCTCCATCGCGTCTTCCGGGAATGGCTTGCCGAGGACTTCCTGCACTTTCGCTTTGTAGATTTCCACGAGTTCTTTCAGGTCGTCGGCGGTCAAATCCGTGTCGAATTTGCAGCCCTTGGCGTGTTTCATTTTTTCCAATTCTTTTTCCAACTGCTGCCGGACGCCTTTGCCTTCGGCGGGTTCGAGACCGGCGGCTTTTTCCATCACGACATCGGAATACATCTGGATCAGGCGGCGCTGCGAATCATAGACGAAACGCGGGTTGCCGGTCTTTTTGATCAAGCCTTCGCGCGTCGTGTTGTTCAACCCGACGTTCAGCACGGTTTCCATCATGCCGGGCATCGAGGCGCGCGCGCCGGAACGCACGGAAATCAGCAACGGATTCTCGCTGTCGCCGAATTTTGCGCCCATGACGTTCTCGACTTCGCGGAGCGCGTCTTCAACTTGGCCTTTCAAGTCTTGCGGATAATTTCTGTTGTTTTCATAAAACGCGGTGCAAACTTCCGTCGTAATCGTGAAACCTGCCGGAACAGGCAGCCCAAGCGTCGCCATTTCCGCTAAGTTTGCGCCTTTGCCGCCGAGCAAATTCTTCATATCGGCTTTGCCGTCAGACCGGTTGCCGCCAAAAAAATAGACCCATTTCTTCGACATGCTCATCCTCCTCATGCTGCAATGTCAATGACTGATGAGAAAAACGCGAGCTTCGCGTTCGCGGCAACGGCTTCGGTCATCTGCGTTGATGGCGAAAGTCGCTGCGGCGACCTCTCGCATTTCTCTCGTTGATACGACAACACATCGCGGAATCTTTACGCAGAAGAGGCAAACTTTGTCAAATAAAATTTGATATTCTCCAAAGAACGCCGTCAATCGCGCAAAGACGCTTTTCATTTGACAAAAAGCCATGACGCGGGGAAAGAATGATGCGCATCGCCGAGACGCGGCCAACGCGGAGAAATGCGCCGTTTTTCGCGCGGCTGCGGCCAATCATTGCGGCAGAACATCTCTCCGCATCTTTCTCTGTTTATGAAAGGCGCGGTTCGAAAAATTTTTTCATCGCTCGTCGCCGCGCGCGGGCTGAGCATGGGAGGAGCATCATGACATCGTTAGGACATGTGACCTTGGCTGATTTGAAGGATATGCAAAGCGTCATTCTCGCCAAAATAGCGAACGTCAGAAGTTTTGAAGACGCCGCGCAAATCTACACCTCGTTGATTTACGAGCGATTCAGGAACTCGATTGCGCTCGTTCGGCATTTCATCACCGTTCCTTTTCATGCGCTGCCGGGTGAAAACCAGAAATTCGTCAGCGCGTTAGCCGCCCTCAAAGTGAGCAATTCGCCGCTTGCTCCGCAGACGCTTGTGTTGTCTTTAGTCGGCACGAGCGGCGTGGAGGCGGCGTGGAATGATCGTCGGCATTCGAAAGGACACGTGGGCATTCCGCTCATTTCGTCCGCATTTGTTGAGACAATCCCCATGATGTCCCGCCTGCTGAAAGAGTTGGGGGTCGGGCTGGATTGGATTGACAGCCATGATACGCAGATCGCCGAAAAGACGATGGGGTTGATGAACGGCCTCTTTTTTGTGGCAGACGCCAGCCAAGAAGTTGACGCGAAAGGCCGGAAGATTATCGCGGCGCAGGATTTTGTGGAAAAATACGGCGTGCAGTCCGTGTTCGGCTTTGGGGGCGGCTATTTGGGAACGAAGGCAATCAGCGTGACGATCATCTTTCTGCGCGAGCGTCTCGAAAAGAGGCAAGCCGAATTTTTTGCGTCAACCATGACCCGCCTGAGAACGCAGACCGTCGAATTAGTCAAAACCCGTATTTTCAATATGTGAAACGAGGGGCAGCCTTGCAGAGACGCGCGGCCGCGCGTCTCTACCATGATGGGACGAATGATTGTATTGATCACGATTGGCATAATATGAAAACCTGACAGGGGGAAGTGAAATGAGCGCGCCTGACAAACTTTGGACGATTTTAGAAATTTTGCAATGGACGATCTCATTTTTTAAAGAAAAACAGATTGAGCCGCCCCGCTTGACCGCCGAAGTCCTGCTGGCGCATGTCTTGAAAACGGATCGCATGCATTTGTACGTCTATTTTGACCAGCCGGTCACGCCGTCGGAACGGGATGAATTCAAACGCCTGATCCGCGAGCGCGCGCAGGGAACGCCGACGCAATATCTGACCGGCAGGCAGGAATTTTGGTCATTGGAGTTTCAGGTCGCGCCCGGCGTCCTGATTCCCCGCCCAGAAACCGAGCATCTTGTCGAAGCGGCGGCGGCGCGGGCGAAATCGCTGACTGAACCGGCGATTCTCGACATCGGCACGGGCAGCGGCGCGATTGCGATCAGTCTGCGCAAAGAGCTTCCGCATGCCGCGATTTTTGCCAGCGATATTTCCGGCGATGCCCTGAATATCGCCCGCCGCAACGCCGAGCGGCTCTTCCCAGACGGCCACCGCATCACCTTCGCGCAAGGCGGCCTGTTCGCGCCATTTCCCGGTCAGGCGTTTGACCTGATTCTCTGGAATCCGCCCTATATTTCCGCCGACGATTACGCCGCGCTGCCCCGCGAAATTCGAGAGCATGAGCCGCAAATTGCGCTGTTGGGCGGCGAGGACGGGCTTGACGCCTATCGCCGCCTGCTGGCCGCCGCCGGAAATTTTCTCCGTCCGAACGGCGCGGTCATGGTGGAAATCGGGCAAGGGCAGGCGTCGGCGGTGACGCGGATTTTCGAGCAGCGCGCCTTTACGATTGAGCAGGTCATTCACGATTACGCCGGAATTGAGCGGGTGCTTGTCGGCGCGAGATTATAACATTCCGCGCAACTCCGGCAAAATCTTCCTTTCCCGCATTTCTTCGAAAACTCCATTTTTTATTGTTGACAGATTCAAAAAATTACGGCATGCTTTTACATTCAAGGGAATTCGTCTAACAACGCTTCACGGGTTTTGCGTAAACCTTTTCGACTGTTGCTGGGGGGACGTATGACATCATGGCGTTTAAAAGCAACATGGGGTTGCGTGATGGCGGCGGCGTGCAGCATCCTTATTATGATTGGATGCCACCGGAAAACAGGGTCGCCCGATTATGACGGCTCGCCGAATTTTCGGCGCGCGGGCTTTGATTTTGCCGCCGTGCAGCATACGTTGGCCGATGTGTTTGCCGAGCCGGACGCATCTTCAGAACGGCTGACGCAGTGCATTTTCGGGGATATGGTTCGCATTGACGATGAAACAGAATGGTGGTTTGCGGTGAGCGTCGGGCCGGAACCGTCGTTAACAGGCTGGATGCATAAATCTGAACTGTTAGTGCTGCCCGCCGACGCCACGTATATCAAAGAACGCAAATTGACCACCATTATCATTCGGCAGAATGGCAGCGAAGTGTCCGTTTGGCCGAGCCAGACGATTCCGATTGCGATTGGCACGGAACTCCCGTTTATCGGCGAAAATAAAGAGTGGTATCTCGTGCGGCTGCCCAATAATGATGTCGGCAAGATTTCTCGCAGATCGGTGATGGCCGCGCAACCCGCCGCGCAGCCGTTGATTCGCATGGTGCAGGTCGAAGAGCAGCAGCAACAGGCCGCGCCCGCCGCCGCGCCGAGACGCCAGCAAGAGCGGCGAATGCAGGAGCGGCGGATGCTTGAGCGGCATGAAATCATCGAGACGGCGCAGCAGTATGTCGGCAAAAATTATGTCTGGGGCGGCACGACGCCGCGCGGATTCGATTGCTCCGGCCTCACCTATTTCGTCTTTCGCTTGAACGGCATTGAACTGCCGCGCCTGTCGTCGCTGCAATATCGCACGTCGCTCGGCCAAAAAGTCAAAAAAACGAACTTGCACGAGGCGGATCTCGTGTTCTTCGAGACGTATCGCCCCGGCCCGTCGCATGTCGGCATCTACATCGGCGACAATCAATTTATCCACGCTTCGCCGAAGTACGGCGTCACTATCGGCAACCTGAACGATCCCTATTTCAAGCATCGTTACATCGGCGCGAAAACGGTCTTCTCGCGCAGGTCATGACCGCGCCGGGGGGGCGGGGGCCCCCCCCCCCCCCAAACGCCCCGCGCGGCGGCCCAACAAAAAATCGGCGGGGGCATAAATACTTATTTGGTAAAAAGAAT
>CAZCGG010000043.1:0-9747 GCA_964498135.1 uncultured Candidatus Moduliflexus sp. | reverse complement strand
GACCGCGCCGGGCGTTCGCGCGAACACCCACGCCCCCCAATTTAGCCCCCCTAATGATAAAAGACTTCAAAAGTCTTGAAGACTTTTGAAGTCTTGCCCTAAACGAGAATATGCGCGGGCGGAAATCCCTCCTTTTTTGGAAAATTGCATTGACAGAAATTGAGGCGTTTACATAGCTGACGCTCTGACATTCTGCTGCGTAACGATGAACAGGCGTGCGCGAACATGCTTGTCGTCATGAATAGAAACATCAAAAAGGGGGTTGCATGAAAAACGCTTCAACATTGTGGTCTTTCAGTTTGCTCTTTGCGCTCAGTCTCGGCATGATGCTGACGCTTTCGAATTGCTCGTCTGACGATAACGATAATGATGATTCCAGCATCACGGGAACGAACAATGGTACGACTGTCATTTCGGATTCGCTGAAAAATGGCAAAACCATCTCCAACGCCATGCTGGTCGGCGGCGTGTTCACGTCTGATGGGTATAAAATCACGTCGGAAGAAGGCTATATCGGCTACGAAACGACGATTTCAAAGAATATTGTCGTGGAATTCGACGCGAAAGGGTATGTGAATAACGAACCGGCGCACATGGAGGTTGATCCGCCGGATGATGTGGCAAACGTGCTGTCCATGCACGATGCGCCGATTGGGATGGACTGGCGCGAACCGGCGTGGCGGACTGTGCCGTATTGCAGCTTTCGCTTGAGAAAAAAGCTGGCTCTTGACGGGCAGATCGGGATTAATGGCATCCAAGTCAAAGGCGGCTGCCGCAATTCCGGCTTCGAAATCGGCAGCTATTTCCACTGGAATGCCCGTAATGAAGGGGAATGGCTGGATAATTGGGGCATCGGCAATGCGGTGTCGTGGGATTCGACGAAAACGTATCACTGGAAAGTGACGGTGGTTGACGGTCATACCGAGATTTTCCGGGACGGCGTGAAATTAGGCTGGGGAGAAGGGTTTTTGCCGCAAGAGCGCTACGTGGTGTATATCGGCGGCGCGGATTGGGCGCATGAAGGCGTCTTCAGCCCCGCGAACGTCACGTATTCCAACATTAAAATTTCGCGCGTTGAGTAAGCGCGTCGCCTCGAACGCCCTGAGTTTTCTCAACAACCCGGGGCGTTTTCGTCTCCGCCCGCCTCGCCTTTCGTTTCTTCTGTAAATTTTCAGCGCAAATAAACTTCGTCACGGCGTCATTGTCAATAATAGCAGCGCAATGCTTCATTTCCAAACAGGCCGAATCATCGGAAGATGCGGAGGTTCGTCAACTTGGCGGACATGATGCCGCTGTCGAGAGCGGCCATTTATGCGGAGTAAAGATTCTCCCCAATTTCTGCGCGGAACGGGGCTTGACTTCTTGCGGAACGACATGAAATAAATAACAAAGGGTGAAATATTCGCATATTCTCTCGATGATTTAAAGGAAAATAGAAAAAGGAGGCGAGCGATATGGCCGAAGAAAAAATCATGCACAGCATTTCTTTTCGGGATTTGTTTGATATTGATGAAATTCAACGATTGCAAGACGCCTTTGCCTTAGCCACGCACGTCGCTTCGATTATTACTGAGCCGGACGGCACGCCGATTACAAAACCCTCAAGTTTCTGTCATCTTTGCATGAATATTATCCGAAAAACGGAGAAGGGCTTGGCGAATTGCATGAAATCGGATGCGGCATTGGGGCGGCCCAATCCAGACGGGCCGATTATTCAGCCGTGCTTGAGCGGCGGACTGTGGGATGGCGGCGCGAGCATTCGCGTCGGCGACACGCACGTGGCGAATTGGCTCATCGGGCAGGTGCGCGACGAAACCCAGCATCCCCGCGACATGCTCAAATACGCGGAGTTAATCGGCGCGAACCGCCGCGAATTTAAAAAAGCATTAGACCAAGTGCCAACCATGTCGCGTGCGCAATTCGAGCATGTCGGGCAATCGCTGTTTTTAATCGCGCAAATATTGTCGCGGCAAGCGTACCAGAATTTTCTGCTGCAAAAGACGCTTGAAACGCAAAATCATCTCATCCGGCAAATCATCACGGCCTCCGACCAGATCGCCTCCAGCGGGCAGGAATTGAACCTGCGTTCAGGGCAAATCTCGTCGGGGACGACGCAGCAATCCGCCGCCGCCGAGCAGATTTCCGCGTCAACGGAACAGATGGTGGCCAATATCCGGCAGAACGCCGATAACGCGCTGCAAACGGAAAAAATTGCCCTTCAGACGGCGACCGACGCCGAAAAAGGCGGGAAAGCGGTGCGGAAAGCGATGAAAGCCATGAAGAAAATCGCGCAGAAAATCGAGATCATCGAAGAAATTGCCGGACAGACGCATTTGCTCTCGTTAAACGCGACGATTGAAGCGGCGAAAGCGCAGGAATACGGGCGCGGCTTTGCGGTGGTGGCGTCTGAGGTGCGCTCGTTATCCGGCCGAAGCCGCGCGGCGGCAGAGGAAATCGTCGAGCTAGTCACGTCCGGCGTGACGATTGCGACGCGCGCCGAAGAAAGTTTATCGCATCTCGTGCCGGATATTCAAAAAACCGCCGCCTTGGTTCAGGAAATCAGCGCGGCGAGCCGCGAGCAGTACGCCGGAGCGGAGCAGATCAATAACGCGATTCAGCAATTAGATCAAGTCATTCAGCAAAATGCGATGCTGTCGGAGAATTTGACCGCCACGTCTGAAACGCTGCGAAGCCAAGCCGTCCATCTTCAAGCCACTGTTAAGGGATTTCGGCAGGATACCGGCCATGAAGAACAGCCCGCCCGCGAACCCGCCGAGGCGAGCGCGAGCGTTCAGGAAACGCCGCCGTCAGTCGCGCATGCGCCGACGTCGCATCCCTTGCCCAAGCTGCATCTGCCGAAACATGCGGCTCAAGCCGGGAAAACGAACGCCTCAGACGAATTAGACAGCGAGTTCGAAAAATTTTGACCGCCCGCCTCGCGTCCGCAACCTTGCGAAGGTTCGCGCGTTTTGCAAGGTTGTTTCCCTTCGATTTTTCCTCACATTCTTTTGTTGACAACAATCCCTTCCCTTTCCAGAAATGCCGCGCAGACACAGTTATCATCTCATTCACGGAGGGAGAAAACGCTATGTATCAGGACATTCGCGTGATCAACGAAATGGTGCAGGCCGAAAGCGGCTTTGTCGAAACGCTGAAATCTGAAATCGCCAAAGTGATTGTCGGGCAAGATTACATGATAGATCGCCTGCTCATCGGCATGCTGTCGGATGGGCATATCTTGCTTGAAGGCGTGCCGGGGCTGGCGAAAACGCTGACCGTCAAGACGCTTTCCGATTGCATTCGGACGAAATTCCAACGGATTCAATTCACGCCGGATTTGCTTCCGGCGGATTTAATCGGCACGATGATTTATCACCAAAAAGACGGCGCGTTCGTGCCGAAAAAAGGGCCGATTTTCACGAATATCGTGCTGGCGGACGAAATCAACCGCGCCCCCGCCAAAGTGCAGAGCGGCCTGCTGGAAGCGATGCAGGAGCGGCAGGTCACGATTGGCGACGCGACGTATCCGCTTGACGCGCCGTTTCTCGTCCTTGCGACGCAAAACCCGATTGAGCAGGAAGGGACGTACCCGCTGCCGGAAGCGCAGGTTGACCGGTTCATGCTGAAATTGAAAATCAGCTATCCGACGCGGCAGGAAGAATTGCAGATTACGGAGCGCATGGCGACCGGCGCGGCGATTGCCGTCAAGCCGGTCATTACGCCGGACGACATCATGAAAGCCCGCTCCGTCGTCAATCAGGTCTATTTGGACGACAAAATCAAAGAATACATCATTGACATTGTGTTCGCCACGCGCGAGCCGCAGAAATACGGGATGCCGGACTTGCAGCGTTTGATTGAATACGGCGCGTCGCCTCGCGCCTCGATTTATCTGCATAAAGCCGCCCGCGCCCATGCGTTTTTGCGGCGGCGCGGCTACGTCACGCCCGAAGACGTGAAATCGGTCGGCCTCGATATTCTGCGCCACCGCGTCATTCTTAGTTATGAAGCCGAAGCCGAAGAGCGCACGCCGGAGAGCGTGATCAAGCAGATTTTCGATACCGTCGAAGTGCCGTGAGCAAACCACAGATTTCGCAGATTTTCACAGAAGCGGGATTTACGCAAATACATTTGCGTAAATCCCGCTTAAAGAGCGGCCGCGCTGTGAATTGACTGAAGCCAACGAGCAGGAACGATATGATTCACGAACAGAGCATTCAAAAATTGAAACAGCGTTTGCAGACGCATTTCGGCGCAAAATTGCAGCAAGTGCTTGTCTTTGGCTCGGTGGCGCGGGGAACTTCACGACCGACCTCTGATATTGACGTGTTCGTCATTCTTGATGATGCGACGCATGAATTGACATGGCGAATGACGGCAGAGGTAAGAACCGTCATTTATCCCATCGAATTAGAAGATGAAGTTGTTTTTGATCTGAAAGTGATGGGGAAAACGGCATTGCAAGGCATTGCCGGACATACGCCATTTGTGGAGACCGTCATGAAAGAAGGGGTGCGCGTATGACCGTCGAAGAAAAAATTACCTATCTCCGTTACCGGCTTCGTCGCGCGCATGAGACGCTTATCGAAGCCAAAACACTGCATGAGCAACATTTGTTGGCGGGAGCAGTCAACCGAATTTATTATGCCATGTTTTATTCGGTTTCGGCATTAGCGTTATCACGCGGATTCAGCACATCTTCTCATGCGCAACTGCGCGGATATTTCAATCGAGAATTTATCAAGGACGGCATCATCTCCATAGAATTAGGCAAGTTATATGGAGACGCTTTTGATGCCCGAACGAAAGGAGATTACGACGATTTAGTCGTTTTTGAACCGGAACAGGTCGGGAACATGCTTGAACAAGCGGAAATTTTCGTTGAAACGTTGATAAATCTTGTAGAAAAAAGCCTATGATTCCCAAAGAAATTTTCAAAAAAGTCCGCGAAATTGAGATTTACACGAACCGGCTCGTCAACGAATCGCTGGCCGGAGAATATCACAGCGTCTTCAAAGGGCGCGGCATGGAATTTCTCGAAGTCCGCGAATATCAGCCGGGCGACGACATCCGCCTGATTGACTGGAACGTCACCGCCCGCGCCGGGCATCCGTTTGTCAAGCTGCACGTCGAAGAGCGCGAATTAACGGTCATATTCGTCGTGGATTTGAGCGCGTCCGGCGCATTTGGCACGGTCAATCAGATGAAAGCCGAGCGCGCCGTCGAACTCTGCGCGGTCTTGGCGTTTTCCGCGATCAAAAATCACGATAAAGTCGGCCTGATCGCCTTCACGGACGACATCGAATCCTACATTCCGCCGAAAAAAGGGAAGAATCACGTCTTGCGCGTCATTCGGGATTTGCTCTATTTGACGCCGAAACAGCGCGGAACGAATCTGCGGGCGGCGTTAGATTATCTAAACCGCGTCACGAAGCGCAAAGCCGTCGTGTTTCTCGTCTCCGATTTTCAGGATCGCGGCTATGAGCAGGCGTTGCGCGTGACGTGCCGCAAGCATGACGTGATTCCGGTCACGATGAGCGACCCGCGCGAGCGCGAAATTCCGGCGATGGGCGTGATTGAGGCGGAAGACCCGGAAACCGGCGAGCGCATGCTGCTGGATACGTTCGACCCGGCGGTCAGAGCCGCGTATGCCGACTATGCGCGGCAAGATATGGAGCAGCGCGAGCGGCTGTTCCGCTCGATGAAATTGGACGCGCTTGACATTCGCACCGACGCGCCGTACATACAGACGTTGATGTCGTTTTTCCACCGCCGCGCTAGCCGCTATTAGCATTGATTTTTAATATTTTGGTGAGGGCGAGAATTCAAAAGTCTCTAAAAGGCTGTTTTAAAAGATCATGAACAACACGGTACCCCGCCCCTACGTGGCGGGGCATTGGCGCACATTCCCGCCACGTAGGGGCGGGGCTACCAGGTTGTTCGTCTTCTGGGGAAGACGCGCAACTTTTAAAACAGTTTCTAAGACGTTTGAAGTCTTTTATCTACAAAGATGAAATGCAGATTTTTTTTCTTGTTGTGCCTGTTGACGGCGATATTGGGTTGTGAAATTGCCGCATTCTCGCAGGAAGAGCCGCCGATCATTGCCGCGCAGGCCAAAACGAACAGCCCGCTTACGCTCGGCGAGCCGGTGGAATTGAGCCTGATTATCACGAAACATCGGCCGGTCACGATTTCCGCCATGCCAACCGAATTGCAGGCCGCGCCGCAGATTCCGCCCGCGCCATCGCCGCAGCCGACGCCGAGCGCGGCAGTCTCGCCAACGCCAACGCCCGCCGTCTTGACGTTCGCGCTGGATCAATCGCAGCCAATCACGCCGCAGCAGACAGATCAAGGCGCGGTCGAAACGTACCGCTATCTGCTCGCCGCGCCGCCGCAGCAGGCCGGAGAATACGTCATTCCGGCATTCTCTATCACGTATCGCGCGGAAACCGGGGCGGAAACCGAACAGCGTCAGCCCGAAATTACACTCTACATTTTGAACCCGAACACAGACAATCTGGACGTGCCGACGAATTTCCGCTTTTTGCTGCTGCCCGCGCTCATCGCCTCGCTCGTCGCGCTGACGGCGCTGCTGCTTCTGTATCTGAAGCGCCGGAAGCCGCGCGCCCGCGAAGAGAATTTCATCGCCCCCGCTATTCCGCCGGGAGAGCTTGCCCGCCGGGAGTTAGCCGACATTCAGGCCATGCGCCTGCCGCAAAAAGGGGAGTTCAAGGCGTATTACACGCTGCTTTCCGAGACCGTGCGGAAATTTGTCGGGGCAGAATATGAATTTCATGTCCTTGAACGGACGACGGAGGAAATTTTAGGGGAAGTTCGGCGGCGCGACATGCCGGAGAGCGTGAAACAGCGCATCAACGCGCTGCTGCCGGAAGCCGATTTGGCGAAGTTCGCCAAATATGCGCCAAGCGTGGCGAATGCCGACACCGCCATGCAAGACGCGGCGCGGATTGTGGACGACAGTCTTGAATTTCATCGCCCGAAACTCTCTGAACATTCCGCCGCGCCCGCTTAACTCATTGATTGTAGAGAATTTTTAACCACAGATTCACACAGATTTTTAAACAGATTGCATAGTGTTTTCATCTGTGAAAATCTGTGTAAATCTGTGGCTAAAATAAACGATATGTCGAAAAAATATGTTGAAAAACCGCGTCAGGACAGTCCAAAACTGCCTGTCCGCGCCGCCGAAATCTATTTGCTGCCGCTGTCGCTATTCATCTTTTTCGCCGTGATTATCGTGCGGAGCGGCTGGCTCTGCGAAGATTCCTACATCACGTTCCGCACGGTCTATAATTTCGTCAACGGCTTCGGCTTGCGCTGGAATATCAACGAACGGGTGCAGACGTTCACCAATCCGCTCTGGACGCTCGGCCTTTCCGCCGTGTTTTATTTCACCCGCGAGATGTATTTCACGGCGTTATTCACCAGCGTCGCTGTGTCGCTCGCGGCGGTCGCGTTGCTCATCAGCACGGCGGCGAACCGCATCAACATGATTCTCATCGTGCTGGGTTTGAGCCTGTCAAAGGCGTTTGTGGATTTTTCCACGTCCGGCCTCGAAAACCCGATGACGCACCTGCTGCTCGGCGGTTTCTTTCTCGTCTATTTTCGGCTCGCGCAACGGGAAAATTTAGCGGACACGCCGCCCGCGCCGCTCTTTTGGCTCTCGCTGTTTGCCGCGCTCGGCGTCTTGAACCGCATGGACATCGGCGTCATTTTTCTGCCCGCGTTAGCGCATGTGTTCTGGAAAAGCGTCATTCGCCGCGCAGTTGTGCCGGTTCGCGTTTCGAATTTGCTGGCGATGATTGCCGGATTTCTGCCGTTCATTTTGTGGGAAGGCTTTTCGCTGATTTATTACGGCTTTCTGTTCCCAAACACGGCCTACGCCAAGCTGTCGTCGGGCGTGCATCCGTCGGAACGGGTTGAGCAGGGCTTGTATTATCTGCTGAATTCGCTGAATTGGGATCCGATCACGCTGTTCATCATTTTCGGCGTGCTGCTGACGACGCTGCTTGCCTTTCCGAAACGCCGGTCTCACGGTTTCGCCGCGCTCGGCGTCGTCCTGTATCTCGTCTATGTCGTTCGCATTGGCGGCGATTTCATGAGCGGGCGTTTTCTGACCGCGCCGCTTTTCTGCGCCATGATTTTGCTGGCGCAGATGTCGCTGCGCCCGATTTTGCAGGGCGTTCCGGTCATGGTGATTCTCGTGTTGTTGGGCATCTCCGAGCCGACGCCGACGATTGAAAATTACGATCCGCATGCGCGTCTGGTTGATAATCGCGGCATCAGCGACGGGCGCAGCCGCGACGCCGAAGGGAGCGCGTTAGCCCGCGCCGACCGGAATACGCTGCTGCCGAATAATGAGCGCGTCAGACGCGCCCAGCAGTTGCAGCGCGACGGCGTGCCGGTCACGATTGAACCGGCTATCGGTTATTTCGGGTATGCCGCCGGGCCGTATATTCACGTGCTGGACACGATTGCGCTCGGCGATCCGCTTTTAGCGCGCATTCCGACGAGGCTCATGCGCGGCGAATGGATGATCGCGCATTTTTACCGCCCGATCCCGGACGGCTATCTCGAAGCCTCGATTGATCTCGGCAAAATTAACGATCCGAGCCTGCAAGCGTATTGGGAAAAATTGCGATACGTCACGCGCGGCGGCCTGCTGGATCGGGCGCGTTTGAAGGAGATTTGGAACATCAACACCGGCAAATACGATCATTGGCTTGACGAATACTGCCTGCGAAATTATGCGATTGATTATGCGCATGAGGTCAGCAGCGCGCGCGAGGAAGGCTCGGATTGGAACGCGCCGGGCAACTATCGGCTGAACCGGTACGGCCTCGGCATTCGCTTTGATAGCGGGCAGCACGGCATTCTGCCCGGGTTTACCGTGTCGCTGAACGGCGGCGAAACCTACGCGTTCGCGTATTTTGCGCAAGGGAAAGAGATTTGCAGAGACACGGCGGCAATCCCGCCCGCCCCGACCGGCGGCATGGTTATTTATCATGGCACATTCCCGGCGCAGGCGCTTCAGCAGCAATTCGATATGCTGCGCATTCTGCCCGCCAACAAGCCGCATAAGCACAGTTTCGGGCATCTGCGCGTGGATTCCGCGCCGATTGCGAAAACGCTTGCCGAGATTTCCTTTCCAAAAGCCGAGGGAACGGCGTGGGACGCGCCGGGCAATCTGTTCTTGAATTATCAAGACCTGCTCATCACGCTTGACGCGGCATCTCACGCACGGCGATTCGAAATCAGCGCAGATTGCAATGACGAATATCAGGTCGTCTTTTTCCTTGATCAGGAAATGGTTGGGGAAAAGATTGTTCCCCCGAATGCCACGACTGAAGGCGGATTGAGCGTCTCGAAAAAGGACGTGCCGGAAGCGGCGGTTGCGCGGGGATATAACCGCATCCTGATTGCGCCGTATCGCGGCGACGGGCGGTACAGCTTCGGCCATTTTCGTTTGATAGAGTAAGCAGCGAATTTTTAGCCACAGATTTACACAGATTTTCACAGATGAAAACAATATAGCAATCCGAAATCAGTTGTGATCTTCACGCTTCGACTCCGCTCAGCGTGACCGGTCATGGTGAGTTGTTATCTTCACGCTTCGACTTCACTCAGCGTGACCGGTCATGGTGAGTTGTTATCTTCACGCTTCGACTTCACTCAGCGTGACCGGTCATGGTGAGTTGTTATCTTCACGCTTCGACTTCACTCAGC
>CAZCGG010000042.1:1893-23058 GCA_964498135.1 uncultured Candidatus Moduliflexus sp. | reverse complement strand
AGGTGCGAGCCGCTCTGCTGAATGATGTTCAGGCCGTCCTTCTGCACGGCGGTCAAGGTTTTGTCGCGGATGAGAATCTGCGCGTAGCCGAGAATGCCGTTGAGCGGCGTCCGCAGTTCATGGCTCATGTTCGACAGAAACTCGCTTTTCGCGGTATTCGCGGCGTTCGCCGCCTCGCGCTCGCGCTGCGCCGCGATCTTCTCGCGCTCCGCCGCCTGATGCAGCGCGGCTTCGGTCTGAATTTTGACCTGCGTGCGATAGACGAAGCCGATCACGCCCGCGCCCGCGACGGCGCAGAGCGCGTAAAACCACCACGCGCGCCAATACGGCGGCATAACGACGACTTTCAGCGACGCACCGGTGTCATTCCACACGCCGTCATTGTTCGAGCCGAGAATGCGGAGCAGATATCCTCCGTCTGGCAGGCCGGCATAGCGGGCGTAACGCTTCTCGCCCGCGTCATACCAATCCTGATCAAGCCCTTCCAATTTGTATTTGTAGCGGTTTTTCTCCGGCAAAACGTAATTGAGCGCGGCAAATTCGAATTCGAAAAAGTTATGCCGCCAATCCAACCGCAGTTCTTGCAGACGTTCCGGCGCGGTGGGCAAATTCATCAGCTCGCCGCTCTGTTTCAGCGCGGTCAGCATCACCGGCGGCACGTAAGGATTATCTTTGACGGCATCAGGATAAAACCGGCAGACGCCTTGCGAACCGCCAAACCACATTTCGCCGTCCGGCATGACCGCCGCCGCCTGATCGACAAACACGTTCGCCTGCAAGCCGTCGCCCTTGACGTAGAGCCGCGTTTTGCCGGTCGCAATCTGATATTTGAGCAAGCCTTCGTCCGTTCCCATCCAAACATTGCCCGACCGATCTTGGCGCATGGTGACAATCGTATTGACCGGAAAACCGTTGCTTTTATTCAGGCGCGTCCATTGACCGGTTTTCTTGTTGAACAGATTCAACCCGCCGCCAACCGTCGGCACCCAGAGCGTATCCGGCGTGAATTCGTGAATATCCCAGACTTGATTCGACCCGATGCCGGTCGGATCGTTGGGATTGTATGGATAGTGCGTAAACGTTTCCGTCGCGGGGTCGAAGCGTTCCATACCCGCGCCATTCGTGCTGATCCAGATGATGCCGTCTTGATCCTGATATAAGCTGTAAATATCGGAACTGTGCAGACTGTTCGGTTTCGTCGGATCAACCTGATAGAGCGTGAACGTCTCGGTCTGCGTATCGAAGCGAATCAGGCCGCTGCCGATAAAGCCGCCCGTCCACAAGACGCCCGGCGCATTCCGATCTTCAATAATCGCCCGCAGCGAATCGTGCGCCGGAATGCTCTTCAGATCATTCGGGTCGTGCGTGTAATGTTTGAGGCATTTGCCCGTTTCAGGATCGAACAGGCTGAGCGTGCCGCCCCGCGTCGCAATCCAAAACCGGCCGAAACTGTCCTCGAACATGTGCGTCACGAAATCGTGCCGAATGCTCATCGGATCATTTGGATCGTGCCGATAATGAATAAACGAATCAGTCGCCGGATCGTAGCGATTCAGCCCGGCGTCAAACGTGCCGATCCACAGCCGCCCCTGCTTATCAACATACATCGGCACGACAAAATTGCTGCTCAAGCTCTTTTCGTTGAACGGGTTCGTCGAATACGCGCGAAAACGCAAGGCGAACGGATTGTACCGATTGAGGCCGGCAATGCCCTGAATCCAGATTGACCCGGCGCGGTCTTTGGCAATCGTCAAAATCGTATCCTCGAAATTCAGGCTATACGGGTCTTTGGGATTGGAATGATAAGTTGTGAACGTTTCGCTTTGTTTATCGAAAATCGAAAGCCCTTTCGGCGTCCGATACCAGCCGACCCAGATGCGCCCATCGCCGTCATCCATTAACGCCAAGACTTCATCTTTCGCTTGCAGCGGATCGGTCGTGTTATCCTGACTATAGCGCGTGAACGTGTTCGTCTGCTTATTGAATTTGTTCAGGCCGCCGCCCCATGTGCCAATCCAGAGAATATTCGGGTCGTCTTTGTCTTCGATCAGTTTATAGACGAAGTTGCTGCCGATGGAACGCGGATTGTTGGCGTCGAAGGGATGATGCGTGAACGCGCCGGTGTTCGGATCAAGCTCATCCAAGCCGCCGCTCATTGTCCCGACCCAGACGCGGCCTTGCCGGTCTTGCATGACGCAGAACGGAAAGTTGTCGGCGAGGCTCTGCGGATTCTTGTCGTCATGCTGGTAGCGCGTGACCGTATTCGTCCGCTTGTCAATGCGATTCAGGCCGCCGCCCATCGTCGCCGCGAACAGCGTGCCATCCTGCGCGGCAAAGAGCGCGTGCGCCGATTGCGGGATTTCATTGTTGCTGAGGCTGTTCGGATTGTTTGGATCGTGGCGATAATTGGTAAAGGTGTTCGTCCGCTTGTCATAGCGATCCACGCCGCCGCCCTTCGTGCCGAACCATAAGTCGCCGTCGGCGTCTTCCGTAATCGCGTTGACGTAATCCGCCGAAATCGAATTGGGGCCGGAACGATACATTTTTTGCTCATAGCCGTCATACCGCACCACGCCGTTTTGCGTGCCATACCAGAACAGGCCGTCGCGGTCTTCCAAAAAGCCGCCCGCGTAGGGGGCTTCGATGGAGAACGGATGGTCAAAGTGCATGGCGGTATTTGGAGTCTGCGCCGCCAGCGCGGTCGCCGTCAGAAACCATAATCCAATAAAAAACATGCCTATTCGTCGTCGCCGCATAGATGCGCCTCCGTTGTGTTGCTCGCGCCACGCGGAGTCTGGCGCGAGATTTTTTAAACCTCTTGCATAAATTGTTTTATCCGCAACTTGCGTTCGCCCTGAGCCTGTCGAAGGGCGCGAATCGCATTCTCCGAAACACACGCTCTTCGATAGGCTCAGAGCGAACGGAACGCCCGCCGCAATCGTCCATCGCGCTATGGCATCTCAGTCGCCTCAGCGCACCCGCCGCGCCACCACAAGCGTCATGTCATCCTCCTGCGCCTGCTCGCTCCATGCCAACGCCGCATTCATGATGGCGTCGCGCATGGCCTCGGCGTTCTCATTGGCGTTCGCGGCGATCACGTCCAAAAATCGCGGCACGTCAAACAATTCGCCGTTTGTAGCGTGCGCTTCGGTTATCCCATCGGTGTACAGAAGAAGAATATCTCCGACTTCAACCGTAAATTCGGCGTTTTTCGTCGCATACCCAATATCCGGCAGAAAATTCAGCCACGCGCCGACAGTATCAATCAACTCGCAGCGCCCGGTTTTCCGGCGAAAGACCGCCATGTCGAGATGCGCCCCGGCATGGTGAAGCCGCCCGTTTCCCAAATATTTCACGCTGGAAAAGGTCATGAAATGGTCGGCGTCGAGGCGGCCATGCACATTATAATAAATCATTTTATTGACCAGCGCGACGACATCCGCCGGAGTCAAATCGAAATTCAGCGTAATCGTCGCGTGAACAGTCTGCGCGATCATCATGATTAAGCCCGGCGTGACGCCATGCCCGGACACGTCGCCGATGCCGAACCAAAGATGCTGCTGCGGATCAAGCAGAATATCGTAGTAATCTCCGCCGACTTCCTCGGCTGGCCGCATGACGGCGGAGATTTCGAAATCAGGATGAATGGCGCTGACCTGCCTTGGCAGCAACGCGGTTTGGATGCGCCGCGCCAAGGCCATTTCGGTCTTCATGCGCAGGTTTTCGTCTTGCAATTGCTCATTGAGAGAGAGAATTTGCCGGTTGGCCTCAGACAGCGCCAGCGTCTGCGCCTGCAAATGCTGCGTCAATTGCCGAATGCGCAGGTGCGTGTTGACGCGCGCGAAGACTTCTTCATGCTGAATCGGCTTGGTGATGTAGTCCACCGCGCCGACTTCGAAGCCGCGCACTTTTTCTTCGATCTGCGTGAGAGCGGTCATGAATATGACCGGAATTTCGCGGGTGATTTCTTCAATTTTCAGACGGCGGCAGGTTTCAAAGCCGTCAATGCCCGGCATCATGACATCGAGCAAAATAAGGTCTGGCCGGAGGTGTTGCGCCCGTTTCAGGGCAAGTTCGCCATTCGTGGCAATCGCCGTGCGAAATCCGCGCTCTTTTAAATCTTCCACGACGACTTTGAGATTGGTTGGATTATCGTCAACGACGAGAATCGTGGCGGCTGGCGCGTTGTTTGGCGGAAGCGAGGAAAAAAGATCATTCATAAAATATCCTTGTGGTGCGTTGCGGAGATAAATTCGGGGCAGACATGCCCCAAACTGCGCGCAAAAAATAACGACGTGACAGGCTTCAATTTCCCGTCAAGCCGTGACATAGTGCTGTTCTTTCCGCATGTCAAGGGATTTCAGCAAGAAACATTTCTAAATTCGGTCGCGGTCATTTTGGTTGAAATAGCCTGTTTATAATGATCTCCCCCTCAATGATTTACGTTAGAGGAAAGCCCTGAATGCGCTCATCAATGGCGGTCATCAGGCGCAGCGTTTCCGCGAGCGCGACGACGATCTTTTGATACTGCTGAATGTCGTCAAACGTCAATGCCCGGCCTTTGCGGTCTTTCAGCCATTTCTCGCAGACCTGATAGCCGCCGACATGGAAATTCCAGACCTCTGGCGGCACGTCCTCGAAATACTGCGTCTTGTTGATGAACACGCGCCGCGTCTCGTCGTCGTATGTCACGGTTTCGACGACGCTCCCGTGTTTGGCGTCCGCAGGCGCAATCGGGAACGGGCTGATCGCGTTCTGCAACACCGGCGCGGCTTGCGCGTCAAGCAGATGCAGCGCGACAAGCTGCCGCCCCAATTCAGCTAAATCGCGGAAAAGTTCAAGATCGCTGGTCAGCGGCAGGCGCGGGAAATCAATTTTCAGAAATTCGGCGTAGCGTTCGCGGTAGGTTGGGCTGTGAAACACGGCATACGCGTAGTGAAAAATGTCTTCCGGCGAAATCCCTTCCGGCATGCCAAATTCGCCCTGCGGCTTCAGATGCAATTTCTCCGCGAGGGCTTTCAAAAACGCGGGGCTGAAATTCGGGCGGCGGCCATTTTCCGTCGTGATTTGCCCGTTGATCTGCTCTGGATACAGATAGAGCGGAAAGACAGAATTCGTATCATACGCCGCGCAGGATTTATGATTTGCAATATGCTTTGCCGCGAATGCATCCCATTGATCTCGCGTTTGCCGCGTCGTAATCAGCGCAAGATTTTTCTTGCGTAACAGATGATAAACGACTTCGTGTCTTGGCAGTTCGATAACATCTTTATGGTGATAACATGCTCTGAAATCAAATGGGCGATATAAGCAGATTGCGAAATAGTTTTCCCAGTAGGCATTTGCGGCAACAATCCTGCGCTTCTCTGATAATTTCCAATCTCGCGTGTCTCGCAAATTATATTTTCGGGCAATTTCATCATCGGACACGCTTAAATTTCTAAAATCCGCTATACGTTTGCGAAGAACGACCTCATCAAAATCAATCGCAAAATGATCTCGATGCGTTTTTATTCCGGTTGAAAACACCGGCATTATCTCTGTCACTTTCCACCCTTGATCATACTCCGGCAACAGGCGGACATCATGCGGCACGAACAAATAAAACGGCGGACGAGGTTGCAAAAGTTGCCAGGCCGTTGTTTGCACGGAGGATTGACGCAATATGTCATATTTGTTCTGTTGAACGCCCCACGCATCCGCATGATAAATGCGAGCAGGCTGTTTCTGCGATGTTTGTTTCACGCACAATAAAATGGCCACGCCCTGCTGAATCTCAAACACGTTTTCATCATTCCCCCCATCGGGGGCGGTTTCGCGTTTGCGGGCGTTCCCATGCAGATTATACACGTAAATTTCGCTGAACGTCTGCATAAGGCTCTGGCGCATGCCGCGAAACGTCGGATTATCAAGATAGCCGTGATTCGTGATGAACCCGATCAGCCCTTCGCCCGTGCGTTCGATCCGCCACTGCGCAAAGCGGATGAATTTGACGTAATCGTCTTGCAGCAATTTCGGATTTTGCTCGCCGAGCGGCTTGCCATCCACGAGTTTATAATCCTCAATCAGCTTGCCGATAAAGGTTTTTCGCGTCAGCGTCACGCCATTTTTCCCGGTTTTTCGCGTCACGCGCAGCCCGGACGCGGAATCGGTCACGTAGGGTTGCCCCGGCGGAACAAATTCAGTCGTCTCGCTGCGATTCGCGGAATGGCCGGAATAGGGCGGATTCCCAAGCACGACGAGAATCTGCCGGTCGCGCTTGATGGCGGCGGCTTCTTCGGCCTCTTCGACAATAAAGCGCGACATCAGCACGTCGGTTCGCCGAACTGCGTTTTCCAGCGTGTTCGTCAGATAAATGCCGAGCCGCTGTTTGTCTTGAAACGTGTAGTGGAGTTGTTGCAGCAACAGGCCGAGTTTGAGATGCGCGACCGCATACGGCGCCATCAGCAGTTCAAAGCCGAACAGGCGCGGCAGCAGCTTGCGTTCGACGTAATCGCTCCACGCTCCGGCGGCGGCGCGGGTGATTGTCTGGTGAATCTGCTTGACGACTTCGAACAGAAAACTGCCCGTGCCGGTCGCCGGATCGAGAATCAGCGTCTCGTCGTCCGCCAGGCCGTTCGGCTTATTCAAGCGCGTTTTCAGCAGATAATCGAGCGAGCGCACGATATACGACACGACCGGCTCCGGCGTGTAATAGACGCCGCGAATCTCGCGCACAGCCGGATCGTATTCCGCCAGAAACGTTTCGTAAAAATGCACGACCGGATCCTCTTTGCCCGCGCGCTGACCGAAATCCGCGAGAATGTCGGCCATCTGCGCTTTTCCCAACAACTGCGCCGCATCGTCGGCAATCCATGCTACGCGGTCATCGAGATCGAGCGCGGCGATGCGCTGAAAAAGTTTCCGCAGAAACGGGTTAGTTTTCGGGACAAGTTTCGCGGCCGCGTCGCGGGTGAAGACCGCGCCGGAATCCGTCATGCACCGCGCCGCAAATAGGCCGTACACAATGGTTTGCGCGTATAATCCGGCGAACTGCTCCGCGCTCACGTCCGGCAGCAGCGCGGCTTTGACCGCCTCATAGTGTTCGCAGATTTCGCCCTGTTTCGCCGCCGGATCGCGCAGAATGCTGACGACTTCATTGCGCAGTTGGCGCGTGCGGCGGGCGAGATGGACGGCTAATTCGCGCGGCGACGCAATCCGCGCCCATTCGCCCCGCAAAAAGCGCGTCAGCAGCGTCGCAAGCTGTTCGGCATCCGCCGCCGACACTTGAATCGTTTTCTGCGCCGCCGGATCAGGCAGACGCGCCTCGCCAACCTGCTCGCCGCCGAGATAGAGCCGAAATTCGAGATGATTCGTCAGCAGGAAATTATCGAGATTGGCGCGAAACCGGTCATTCTGCTCTTTGGCGTGGCCGGTCAATTTGTCAAGATTGACGCCGAAGGCTTCAGCCTCAACATAGCCGATGGGCAAGCCGTTCACCGTTGCCGTGAAGTCCGGCCGACCGGCGGAAACCTTTTTCGCTTCGCTGAGAAACGCGACCGAGCGTTCGAAATGCGCCGCCGCATGTTTTAAAAAGGCGTCTAAGGCCGGACGCAGAGAGAGTTCGTCGGTGGCGAGCGCGTGATCATGCGCCGCGCGCGCTTCCGTCAAATATTCGACGCACATGTCTTGAAATGTCATGTTCATAATTTTTTCATCGAGAAAACCGGCTGATTAGTCAAGCAATTTCAATAAATCGCATGAAATCTGCCGCCACTCCTGATTCAAATTGATCGTTTTGACGCTGATGCGGTGGCCTTTGACGTTATAATGCAGGGCGAGTTCCTGCGTCACAGTCGGATAGAGCAACATGCCCTCGCAATGGGCATTGACTCCGCCACGCGCCTCGATATTGGTTAAATAGGCGTGAATTTGATACAGATTCGCGGAAATGATTGTCTGTTTGTTATAATGCGGCTGCAAGGCGTCTTTGTAATATTTCGTGTCAATAATGATTTTGCGATTCGAAGCGGTTAAAGAAATATCAGTCTGCATTTTCGGCAACAAGCTCCGCGATTCCTCATTGAGCGGCGTCGCGTCCCATTGGATATTTTCCGATCTGACCTTGAACTGCGTTTGTTCATGTTTATAGAAATTACGAACAAACGCTTCAAATAATTTTCGCATTTTCTTTTCGTCACGAACAAAATCTTTGAACGTCGTCGCGCCGGTCTGTTCGTCCACAAACAGGTTTTCATGAATCAACTGACAAACCTTCAGCAGCAGTTCATAAAAACTGTTGTTGCATCGAGCAGCGTCGCGCATTCCATCTGCGAAACCTGAATGCGCTCGCCCTCTTCCAGCTTATTCCACGCGTAACTGAGCAGATAATAGATGTTTTTGATTGGGATGCTCATGACAGTTCATGAGACTCCCGAAGTCTGTCAGACTTCGGGAGTCTTGGCGGTTATGTCAACAAGCGGCGAACGGCCTCATCAACGGTGTCGCTGGCGTCAAACCAATATTCTTCTAACAATGGCCGAATTTCGTAGTGAATGACGCGCTGATACCACGTTGCGTCCGGCGTTTGCGCCACAGCATTGGGGCAGAAAAAGCTATGCCCGATGCAAAAGCCCTTGCCGAGATTTTTGTCCGCCGCGATCTGCTGATTCAACGCCGTCAGATGCGCGACGATCCGCCCGATCACATCGTCAGGAACGCCGCGCTGCCGCAGATATTCCGTAAATTTCGCGCTCTGAAATTGCGGCGTGAGTTCAATAAACACAAACCGCCGCCGCAGCGCGTAATCCACCATCGCCAACGAGCGGTCGGCGGTGTTCATCAGACCGATGACGTAGAGATTTTCGGGCAGAAAAAACCGCTCATGCGGCGCATACGTTAACGGCATGGCGAAGTCGAGGCCGCGCTTATCCGGCTCAATCAGCAGCATCAATTCGCCGAAAATCTTACTCAGATTGCCGCGATTGATTTCGTCAATGATGAAGACGCGCGGCGCGGGGTTGCGCTGCGCCCGCTCGCAAAACTCGTAGAACACGCCATTTTTCAGGGCAAATGTGCCGTCGGCGTTGGGGCGAAAGCCTTGCATGAAATCCTCGTAGGCATACGCCTGATGAAACTGAATCATCTCGACGCGCTCCTCATCTTTGGCTTCTAATAGGGCGAAGGCGATCTGTTTGGCGATGAACGATTTGCCGACGCCGGGCGGCCCTTGCAGAATGATATTTTTCTTATAACGCAGCAGGTCGAGGATGTCGTCAAATTCGGCGTCGCTCAAAAAAAGCTTTGCCAGCGCGTCCGCTTTGGAAAACGGCGGTTTCGGCGTTGGCGCGGACGGAGTGTTTGGCTTGTCAATTTGAGCATAAGAAGGAACATGTATCAGGTCAAGAATTTTCTGTAAGCGTTCTTTGTATGTCGTTATATTCGTTAATGTTTTAGGAATGATTGTTCTTACCCCTTCAGGAATTTTCCATTCTCCATAAGCAAGCCATCTTACCTCTCGAACATGATGATATTCGGTTCTGGAATCGTCATAAATATAATCAGATGTAATTTGTCCAAAACCGATAATTACATCAAGCCCCTTTTTAGCAAGCACGTAATCGCCAATCTTCATGACATACGCAAATTCATAACACGCAAGCGTGTCATTCGTTTTATATCCATCTGTTTGCTCAAGTTGTTGAAGCGACTGCCGGATCGCATCTTTATCAGGATACTGCAAGAAATCGCCTAATTTATCCCACCCGATGGCTATGATGTTATTCTGTTTGAAATCGTCCCATAACCGCGCATTTTCGCCCGGCGCAATTGCCCAATATCGCGGCTGGTCAAACGATGTCGAAACAATTGTTTGTTTTGGCGTTTGTTTATCAGGGTTCAAATATGCCTGAATATCTTCATCGAATTCTTCCAGACAGCTTTGATACGCTTCAAACGCCTGCTTCAAATCATTAACCAATTCGTTTTCGTCTAACCTGTCTTTCGCATACATTTTGCGCGGATAGCCGTCGTGATCTTGTTCAAATTCAGGCAGAAGTTCAGCAACACGGGACGCAAACGCCGTGACGAGTTCCTGCGGCGGTCTGGAAGCGTTCGCGTAGTCGAAATGCAGAGTCATTTTATCCCGTTCGAAATCGAAAACATAGGCGGGATACAGCCCGCGACTCGTGCGATGACCTGCCGCAAGAAAGCTGATATACGGCTCTTCGCACATGAAGCCCTGCCCGCCGAGCGCATTGATTTCAACATGAAATTGATCGCAGAACGCTTGAAAAATCTGTTCAATGCGCTGTTTTAGCTCTTTGAAATACGGATTGCTGACCTTGTTATCGCGTTGATATTCCTGCGGATACCGCTCGAAAATTTCCAGAAAAAGCTCTCGAATTCCCATGATTCCCCCCTTAATTCGTCGCCTCTTGCGTGAAAATGCGACGCGAATATTTTTCGCCCTGAAAGGGCGGCGGCGTATAGCAAGGGGTTTCAACCCCTTGCTTGCTGCTCGTTGCTACGGCTGCCGTTGAAACTGATATTGATACCCGTCGTACACGTTTTCATACAGCGTCACGCTCGCGCCGGTTTCAACGATTTCGCAGGGCAATTCCCCTTCAATCTGGATGATCATCGCGGCTTCGCCGGTGCGGATGGACGTGTCTCTGCTCAGGCGCATCGGCTTGACTTCGAGAAATTTGCCCGCCTTGTAATACGCCACGCGGTCGGCAAAGATGGTCACGCCGTCATAGCTCACCGGCCGCCCCTTGCCATCCAAGCCGCCGCTGACCGCGACAAGCCGCAGCGCGGGCGGCATCTGCGCCGGATCAGGCGCGTCGCCCTGCGCGAAACATCCGGCCAAGCCGCACAACAGCAGCATGCCAATAATGCCCAAGTTCCCCCATTTTTTCATGCGTTATCTCCTGTTGATTTCCCATGCGGACAGACGGAGACGCAAATGCCGCAAATCCGAATATTTTCGTTGATGCGCTCCAATGACAAGCGATTCGCGGTCTGTTGGCATTTCGAGGCGTCATAAAATTCATCGCGGTCAACGTGAATGCTCCACAAACGCCCGTTCGCGGCCTGCGCCGGGCAGCGTTCCACGCAAAGCATGCACGCTCCGCACCGGCTCTCGTTCATCGGCTCGGCGGGTTCCGTGAGCGGTTGAGCCGTCAAGACCGTCGCCAGCCGGACGCGCGGGCCGAATTGCGTGGACACGAAAAGATCGGTTTTCCCAATCCAGCCCAAACCCGCCCGCGTCGCCGCCATTTTATGCGAAAATCGCTGGCGCAGCGTTGTCGGAAAATCCGGCGAACGATCCAGCCCTTCGGTTGGCGTCGGGCCGATGGCTAAGGCGTCAACGCCTTTGGCCTGCAACGCCGCCGCGACGCGCTGCGCCACTTCCGAAAGTTCCCGATTGACCGCGTTGTAGAGTTCGAAATATTCCTGCGTCGGCCCGTCGGCTGCGGCGACAGCATCGAGAATGCGGTCATCCAATCTTCGCGCAAAGGCGATGCCATACTCATAGCCCTGAAAGCGCGAGTGCAGCAAGTGACGCAGCGAGCCGAATCCGACGTGATACACGGATGAATTGGGAAGGAAATCTGCAAGGAATTGATGCAACTCCATATTTTTTGATTGTCGCGCCAAGGCGCAAAGACGCAAAGTTTTTTAGGCATTCTTGGCGTATTTGCGCCTTAGCGCGAGAATAATTATCTTCTTATTCCCACGACGCGAACGTGTCTTTAAATCGCGCGGTGATGTCTTCGATGCGTTCTTTATTTTTGCGATATAAAATGTAGCCGCTCAGAATCAGGCCGCCAATCAGCGTGAAGCCGACGCCGAGCATGACTTTCATCGTTTCCGTGTCCTGATGGCTGAGAACGATATAGACAATCGCAATCAAGTCAATAAGGAAGCACGCCAGCCCGGCGGCGGCGAAAATCCGAATATGCTGCCAAATCGAGACAAGCAGCGCGGCGATGCTCAGGCCGATGACGATGAAATGCGGCAGCGGATCGTGATAATTCCGCGCAATCGCCTCAAACAAGGCCGAGCCGAACAACGCGAACAGCGTGACGCCGCGCACGAAATTCGCCGTTTCGCGGCCGGTGATGTCGCGGAACACCTGCACGAGAATCAGAATCGAGACGCAGATCGGCGTGACGTAGGCTTGCAGCGAACGAATGTCGTGATGCGTCAACAGCAGCAACAGATACGAATTGATGCCGACAAACGCATACGCCAGGACGAACCGGTCTTTTTCGCTGTACGCCTGCCAGAGGAAAATCACGGAATAAATCAGCACGAGCCGCGACAGCGTGTCGAACGTGACGCCGGAATCGAAAATATACGCGACCGTAAAAATCGGCAGCGCAAACAGCGTGAACCGCACCGGCGCGCGCAGCGCGGCGTCTTCCTGCCGCAAAAGCGGGCGGGCGGCGATGATGGCGACTGTGGCGAACAGGCTGACGCCGATGTCCCAATTGACCGTCCAAGGCGTGTGAAACACGAGCGGCGCGGCTTGGCGCAGCGTGAAAATGAAGCCAGTCAGCATTGCCTCCGCGAAGACCGTCCAGAGCCACGTCCGCTCTTTGCGCCCCGCGTCGAGCCAGAGATAGGCTAACGCGGCCTGCGTCAGCAGCATGGCGACGTATTGCCCGGCAAACAAGTTGGTTCCAATCATGGCCGTCAGCGCATGCACGACCACCACGCCCATCGTGCAGAGCGCGGTCATGACGATTGGCGAATGCGGCTGACGCCAATGCCAATGCAAATGGTGCATGATGCGGGGTTCTTCGGCCTGTTCATTGGAAAACCACGCCCATTCATACGCCCGGTACGCCGTGACTAACGTGGAAATAATCACGGCGGCGAGCATGGTGCGCGGCAGATGCGCCAGCGACGGCGGCCCTTGCTGCACGAAGAAGAAAAACGCGGGCGCGTAGGTCAGCATGTCCATGAACAGGCGAAAGCCGGGCGTTTCGCGCAGAGCCGCGCTGACCGGAATGAAGAATGTAATCACCCAGAGCAGCAGCAGCGGCAAGATGCCCAATTTTGAATACAAGCCGTAAAACGTGACATGCTCGGCAAGCACTAATCCGGCGAGAATCGCCATCCAGAGGGAGAAATGAGCGGCGGCGCGGTCATGCCGTTTTTTCAGGAAATGGCTGTACAGCGGAATCAGCGCGGCGTAGAAGGCGAGCAGCAGCCAGAGAATCCACGCCTCCGTCCAGAAAGTTTGGGCGATCCGGCAGGAATAAATCGCGGCGAGGATTTCCACAAACGCCGCCCAATAGCAGAACAGGCTGCGGAAGCGCGCGCCCGTGACAATCCAGACTCCGGCGAGCAGCAGGAGCGTCACGCCGATCTGCCGCGGCCCCGAAAGATCAATCAGGCTGACGAGAAAGAGCAGATGCAGGCCGGTCAGCGTAAACGCGAGCACCGTGCGCTGCACCGAACGCCAGCGAGCGTCATCCATCGCGCCGAGCCAGCGCCACGCCCGCGTCAGCAGGCCGCGCTCGGTTGTCGTCAGAATAATGACATACGCGAGCGCGACGGCGACGGTCGTAAAAAATTCGAATGTTTTGCCAAGCGACGACTTTGGAAGAGCGCCGAGCAGCAGGAGAATCTGCCGCGTCGCAATCGCCCACGCCGCCGCGATATTCAGCAGCGCGCCGAGGTGCGCCGTGAACGCCGGACAGCCGAGCGCGTGCAGCCGAATCAGCGCAAGGCCGATGACAAAGGCGACCGGCGCAAGGAAGAAATATTCCGAAAAACTTGGAAAGTAGCTCGGCAAAAAGAGGATTTGCGCAAGCGGCAGGAAAAGGTACAGCAACAGCGTGTACAACAAGCCGTGCATCGCGGCGTCCCGGCCAGATTCGTAAATGCGGTCGGCGCGGCGGTTGCGTTCGCTTTTGGCGAGAAACCAGAACGGCGGCAGCAGCAGCGCGGCAAAGAGCGCGGCGGGCGTGACCGGAACGCGCAGCGCCTTCAACGCCAGCATTTCGCCGCACAGCATGCCGAGCGTCACGCCGCAGGCGAAAAAGGCGTAGGCGACGCGCTTGAAGGCGTCCGGGATCGCATAGCGGAAATAATACGCCGCGCCGAGGCTCAAGGCGCCGGACGTGACGAAACGCTGCCACGCAATCGCGTTCAGGTCGCGCGTCGTGAAATACGCGAACAGCACCAAAATCAAGATGCCCGCCGCCGAGTTATGCTTTAAGGCGCAGTAGGCGACTTCTTCGCACGGCCAGACGCGCTCGATGATGAGCGCGGTCAAGATGCCGAACAACATGCCGACGCCGAGCAGATGCGGTATTTTGAGCGTCAGCAGCCACGCATTCTGCGGGAAATGCGGCGGCAGCGCAAGCATCAGGCCGCTCCACGCGATGGTATAAGGCAGCAGCGCGAGCGCGTGGCGCGACGTTTCGAGCGTGTACGCGGAGACCATGCCCGGCAGCGCGCAGACGAACAGGCCGAGAATCGCCAGCCATGCGTGGCGATAATGCACATTCGCGGCCTGCGCGACGGCCAAATAAACGAGCGTTTGCGCCGCGACGGAAAAGAGAAATTCAGGCCGAAACGCCTGCTTTTCGGCGCGGGGCGCAGGATAGCGTCCCGCGAACAGGCCGGGCATTTTTTGAAACAGCGCGCTCAAACCGGCGAGCAGCGCGGCGACGCAGGCGAGTGTCAACGGATGAAACGCCGTGAATGCGCGGGAATGGCCGTGAATGGCTGGAATCACGAGCGGATAAATCAGAAAAATTCCGTAGAGCCAGAGGGCGGCGAGATTGAGAAAACGGCCGAGGAGGAAACCGACGCCCGCCCACAGCAGCAATTGCGCTGCCAAATTGGGCATTTGGGCGGGAAGAAGCCGATAATATACCGCCGTCAGCAATGGGCTGAACAGGGCGAGCAGCGCAAACGACATCCAGAGAACCGGCGTCAGCAGGCGGTATTTCTCCTCAGACAGCAGGCGCTCGGCCGCGAAAAAGCCGGAAGTCAGGGCGAACGCCATCAGCGCGGCGCTGAGATAAAATTTCGGATGCGAAAGCAGCGCCGGAAACGCCGTCCCTTTGGTCGCGCCGAGCGCGATAAATTGCCAGAGCAGCAGATACGCCGGGACGATCAGCGTCGCCTCGTTTTCGCGCCACGCTTTCCAGACGGCGCGGGCGCACAAATAGAAAAAGAGCGGCGCCCAATAGACGGCGAACGTCGCCTGAAACCGCGCGGCGTAATAAAAGCTGTATAGCGCGTACAGGCCGACCGCCGCCGCCGCGAGAACGATTAGTTCGAGATTGTGAAACGGCGTAGGGGCGTTCAATTGAACGCTCCCTACTTTTTCCGCGTGATGAGTTTTTTCTTTCGGCGCGAGCCAGCGCGACAGCAGCGCGTCGAGGCCGGTGGAATAGAGCAACGCGGCGAGCATGAAAAGCGGCAGGAACATCGGATCGCAGAGCGTTCCGGCGTCGTCAACATAGCAGCTATGAATCACGCCGAACCAGATCGCCACGTAGCCGATATACGAAAACGCCGATTTTTTCCACCAGAACGTGAAGGCGTGGTACGCCGTGCCGCACAGGACGACGGCGACGCACGTTCTAATGCTGAACGGCATGAGCGGGCGGAAATAATTCGTCGGATACGTCAGGAAAATCGTGCGCGTGAAGAGGAAAAACGCCGCGACCATCACCGGGGCCGCGTAGAGCAGAAAATGGTCTTTCGCCTTGAACGGGAAGGCTTTCTGCCGCCAAATCAGGTCGAGCGATTCGCGCTCTTCGCGCAGAAACGCAAGCAGGCTCATGACGAACACCGCCGCCAAAAAGCCGATGCCGGTCACGGTCGAGCCAAGCCCGGAATACATCGGAATGTCGAAGCGGTCTTTGATTTCCGGGAAAATGATGACGAGAATGAACAGCGCGAGATAGACCGGCACGTACGATTGCGTGAGCCAGCCCGTCAAAAACATCAATCCGGCGATGATGACCGGGCCGCTCAAAATCTGGAATTGCAGGAGCGGATTGGCCGACATGTCAAGCGAATCACCGAGAATCACGCGCATACAGAGCAGGCAGAACGCCAGCGCGCCGAGATTCCAGAGAACCGTGCTGCGGCTGTCCCGAATGGCGGCGTTTTTGGCCGCGCTGCTCGCCATCGCCCAAAGCATCCCGACCATGCCAAGCCCGAACACGAGCGTGTTGCCTTCCAACGTGCGCCGCGCCATGTCCACCGCGCCGAGATAGGGCAGCGCGGCGACAAGATAGGCCGCGCCCGCGTGAACGTGAATCAGCCGGTCGAGCTTTGCGCCGACAAAAATGGAAAAAAGGCCGAACAGCGCGAATGCGACGCCGTAGGGGAGCGGATTCAGGCGCTCCGCCCATTGCCAGAGGACGGCGATCACGAACGTGAAGGACATATAGACCGGAATCAGGCGCAAAGCAAGCTGCGCGACCGCCGGTTGGCTGACCGCGCGCGAAATGGCGTACAGCGCGAGGACGATGATCAGGGCGAGATGCGGGAAGAATGGCGCGGGAAAGTCGTGAATGAGGGCAATCACCGAAAACGCGACGGTAAAAATCACCATCGCAATGTTGTAATGCCGCTCGTCGTTCAGCTTGACGGCCTGATAGAACCAGACCGCCCCGGCCATGAGCAGCGACAGGACGCGCACGTATTCATGCCCGATGCTGAGCAGAACGCCCGCGCCAATCAGCGCGTAGGCGAAGTAGCTGAGCGACGTGATGCGCCCGGTTTCTTGGCGGACGGCGAGGAGTTGGAACTCAATCATCGAGATCAGAAAACCGAGCAGAAGCAGCAGCGGCCCGTAGGTTTGCGGCTGCGGCAAAATCAGCAGGCGGGCGTGCGTCAAGCCCCACACGAGCGCGAACGTGCCGAGGCAGGTCGCGCTGTAAAACAGCGTCGGAATTCTGCCGGTGGAATCAATTGTTTTCATCATTCTGCCCAATACGCGGCGCATGCTCCACATCAGCACGAGAAAGCCTGCGTAGAAGCCGACGACAAGCGTGGCTTTCGTCGTGAACCGCAGCGAGCCGCCGCTTTGCAGGCGCGTCAAATGCGCGACCGGCACCAGCAGCAGCAGCGCGTTCAGCAGCAGCAGCGTGGCGGTGTGCAGCCGCGCCATCGCCTGCGAAATCGCGCTGACCGCCAGCATGAAGATATGCGACCACGCGCCCAATAACGCGGCGGAGAGCGCGATGCCCCAGACGCTTTTTCCGAGCGGCGAAAGCTCCTGATCCACCGAAAGCAGCGCGACAAAGAGCAGGCTCATCGGCGCGAGAAAGATGGCGACGCCTTGCAAAATCGCAATCGGCGTTTCGGTTGGAATGTCCTCGCCTTTGAGCCAGACGCCGATGCGGGCGAGGGCGTAGGAAACGCTGACGATGAGGAACGGCGTCAGGCCGTAGCGAATCCAGACCGCCTTATCCCACAGCGTAAACACGAGCAGCAGCAAGCCGATGAAAATCAGCGTCGGCGCAAGCACGAACACGAGATTTTTGCTGATGAACGGAAAAATCACGTCTTGCCAGATGTTTTGCTCAGGTTTCGCGGGCGCGCGCGGCTCGCGGGGCTTGCGCAGGCTGACCGGCTTTAGCGAAATTTTCTGCTTCGGCTGCGGCGGCGGCGTTTCCGCCTCATCCGCCAGTTCGACGCTCAACGAATCATCCGCCAGCCCTAATCCCTGTTCAATGACGTTTGCAATGGCGGACCCTGCGAGATTGCCGGTCATGGCGGCGTCGAGCGCGCTGCCGAGCGCCGTTTCAGCCACGATGTCTTTCGGCGAAAAGACGATTTCCGGTTCTGGCGATTCGACTTCGCGCGGCGTTTCGTCAACTTGCGACGCGGGCGCGACTTGCAGCGTCTCTTGAATCGCCTGCAATTGCGCTGTTGTGAGCACGCCTTTTTGCGACGCCAAAAATTCGTCCACACTGAGCGTCTTAATCTGCTTTTCGCAGGCGTCCGCCAATTGTTGATATTCCCCTTGAAAGCCGAGCGACGGCCATTTATCCATCAGCAGGCCGGGCAGGAAGGTGAGATGCTGCTGCCAAAAGGCGATGGCGTCGGTGCGTCGCAGAAGACTGCCGATCCGCTCGCCTAACCAGTTTTTCCATTCTTTCCGGGCTTCGAGAAATTCTTCGCCGAACCGCAGCGTCATCAGCAGATTGAACACATCGCGCTCGGCCTGCGTGGTCAATTCCATCTCCAAAATCGCGCGAAGCGCCACCGTGTCGCTGGTGCGCACCAAAATATGCAGCAGCAGATGGCGATATTTTCCGGTCAAGCGAAGCTGCTTGATGATTTGGCGGGCGAGCATGCCGTGATTGCGCAGCCACGACTCCAGCCGCTTGACATTCGCCGCCATCGAGGATTCCGGCGTGGAAAGCAGGCTGACGAGTTCGTTTTCCGCCGTCGCGCGCTGGCGCTGCAAGTGCGCCATGCAAATGTCGTACACCTGCTGATAGCCCGTCTTCGCCAAATGGCGGTCAGAGAGCGCTTCTAAGGCGACTTCGTGCAGCCGGTAGGCGTTCGCCGATTTTTTGCGCGAAATGTTCTCCCGGATTTCCTGAAGCTGCGACGGGGCGTGGGTTTTCAGGAACATCAATTCCTGCGTTTGCTCGATGTAGTGCTTGGACGTTTCCAGAAGCGTCGTTTCGGCGGCAAGGCCGACCGGAAAATCGCGCGCGTCAATCCCGATGCGCAGCGCGGCGGCATCGTCAACAAGCATGCCGGATTTCAGGCGATGATGCAGCATCAGCGCGGCCTGCTCGGTGTCCTGCCGAATTTGAGCGGCCAATGTTTTGAGCGCGTTGACGGTGCGGGTCTTTCCGGCGCATTCGGCCTGCTGCTGCTCAAGTTCGAGCAGCCAATCGAGGTAGCTGCGCCAAAGCGCGCCGGATTCATCGGTCTGCCCAGCGTCTTGCATGACGCTGATCATCGTATCGGCCAACGCCGCGCGAAAGCCGGGCTGCTCGCCGAATTGCGCGGCTAAAGACATCAGAAGATCATTCAGTTCGGCCATAAATTGATGGTTGTCAGACGCGTCACACGTGTCTGACAACGTGATATTTCGGGGTTAAATTGGGCGCAATAACGTGTTCGGTTCATCCTTATTGGGCAACAACTCTATTGTTTCTCGGGAAAATAGATGTCCATTTCACAGGCGGCGCAGCGAAAATCAAGCCGGTACGCCGCGCCCTGCTCGTCAATCAGAAAGAGCGGCTCGGCGGAGCCGCCGTATTTCGCGCAGACGCCGAGTTCGCGGCGCAGGCAGTATTTCGTCGTCATGACCTTTCGGCCGCGCATGTCAAGCCCGGATTCGGCGGCGGGTTCGATCTGCGCAACGCCGTGCCGCCGGTAAAATGCGTCGGCATAACGATTCAAGACGTTTCCCAAAAAGGAAAGTTGGCGTTCGGGATACGGCGCGGCATTTTTTTTGACGCCGCCGGACGCCGCCGGACGCTGCCGCGCCCGCGCATTCCGCAAGGCGTCTAACACGGCGCGGCGCAGGGCGTTGAGTTGCGCCGCCGGGAAAAAATAGGGCGCGGCAAACTCGCGCCGCGCCTCCGCGCAATAAAATTCCGTGCCGCCGAATTTGGCAAGCTGCTTGTCAATTCCGGCAAGCGCGGCGTCCGCGTTTTTCGCCGGAATCTTCTCGCAAATCAGGCGTTCTTCGGCTTCCACGCCGTCCTCGTCAATCGCCGTCAGCGCGAAGCCGTCTGGCGCGTCGCGCAAAATGAGCGTCACGCCGATTACGCGCTCGGCGCGGCTGTTTTCAAGCTGTTTCAGAAAAAGGCGATCCGCGTTGCGAAAAATGACCGTTCCGGCCTGAATTCCCTGCATGGAGGCCGGAGTCACGCGGTCGCCCTGCGCGGAATTGACGACCGTGCCTTGCAATTCGCGGCGGCTGTCGAAAAAACAGAGGCCGTCGCCATTATGCAGAGGCGCGGCGGCAGAAAGCGTGAACGAGGTTGGCGTCACGCGCGTGACGCTGCCGATCCGCTCGCCAATGGATTTCGGCGTGTCGAGCGCGGCGACCGGCTCGGCGCTGCCGGTCAAAAAATACTCCGTGTAGCCGCGATTGAAGGTCTTCGCCGGATTCGGCGCAAAATCAATGACGCTGCGGCCTGACGAGGCTTTGCGAAAATGCTTGCCCGCTTGAGTATCCTCAAAAATCGCGTCAAGCCGCTGGCGGTAATAGCTGACGATATTACGGACGTACGCGAGGTCTTTCAGGCGGCCTTCGATTTTGAATGAGGCGACTCCGGCGGCAATCAACTCGCGCAGGGCGGCGGCGCGGCACATGTCTTTCAGCGACAGCAGATGCCGGTTTTGGCTGAGAATGCGCCCGTTCGCGTCTCGCAGCGCGTAACGCTTGCGGCAGGGCTGGGCGCATTGCCCGCGATTACCGCTCCGCCCGCCGATGGCGTAGCTCAAGTAGCATTGGCCGCTATAACAAACGCAAACCGCGCCATGTGCGAAGCATTCAAGCTCAATCGAGGCGGTTCGCTCGCGGATGGCGCGAATCTGGTCAAGCGAGAGTTCCCGCGCCAAAATCGCGCGCTGAAAGCCGACTTGCTCCAAAAACGCGACTTTTTCCGGCGTGTTGTTGTGCATTTGCGTGCTGGCGATGAGCGGCAGCGGCGGCAAATCGCATTCCAGCAGCCCGACATCCTGAATAATCAGGCCGTCAACTCCGGCATCGTAAAGTTCGGCGATGAGACGCAGCGCGGCGGGAAATTCGTCGTCATGCAGCAGCGTGTTCAGCGCGACATAAACGCGCGCCCAGTAGCGGTGCGCGAAGGCGGTCAGCCGGGCAATGTCCGCGACGCTGTTTCCGGCCTGCTCGCGCGCCCCGAATCGCGCCGCGCCGATATACACGGCATCCGCGCCGCAGGCGATGGCGGCTATGCCGAATTCGGCGGTTTTCGCCGGGGCTAAGAGTTCGATTGGCTGCGATGAATGATGCGTCATCTTCTCATTCTCTCAGAGGCCGTTTTAAAAGATTATGAACAGCACGGTAGCCCCGCCCCTACGTGGCGGAGGGAATATGCGCCAATGTCCCGCCACGTAGGGACGGGGCTACCGTTTTCGAAGTCTTTAAAACCTCGAATGTTTTGTTCATTTTTTTACGTTGAGAAAAAACGATGTCAAGAT
>CAZCGG010000042.1:0-1793 GCA_964498135.1 uncultured Candidatus Moduliflexus sp. | reverse complement strand
AAAACCTCGAATGTTTTGTTCATTTTTTTACGTTGAGAAAAAACGATGTCAAGATGATTTCGATAAAAATGACATCTTTGCGCATTGTTGAACAAAACAAGAACGCGCGCGGACATGCGTGAAAATTCCGATGCCATCGTTTTTCCGTTCAACCATTCCGTTGACAATCACTCAAAAAGATCGGGACAGGCCGCGAAAGCCGCATCCTGTCCAAAAATCGAATGGGTTAACAACCATGTCGCGGGAGGGAGTATGTTGTCGTGGATGCCTGTGATTATGCTGGCGATTTTTACTGGAACGATAGGGATCGCGCTACTGATCTTCCATCATGCGCGGAGCGTCTCGTATTCGTTCTTTCCGGCGGGCCGCTTGCGCGCCTCGATGTTTAAGCGGTGGCGCTGGTTCGAGGCCGCCGTCAAACAGATTGCGCCGCCCCCGCTTGCGGCGCGCGTGCGGGATGCGACGGCGGCCGCTTCCTCTGCGCGGACGCTGCCGCGCACGGCGGATGTGCAATGGCAATTGGGGCAGGCGATTGAGCAGATGCCGCTCGGCGTCACAATTACGGATGTGAGCGGGAAAATTCTGTATGTCAATCCGGCGGAAGCGGCCATGCACGGCTGCGCGGTCGAGGAGTTGATCGGGAAAGATTTGGGCGTGCTTGCGCCGCCGGAATTGCGCCATCCGTTGAGCGCGGATGACATGCGCGCGCTGCGGCCGCTGCGGGAAACCGTGAACATGCGCAAAGACGGCGAGATTTTCCCGGTGCGCCTGATTGCGAACGTGGTGAAAGACGGCGCGGGGCAGCCGGTCGCGGTGGTCACGACGAGCGAAGACATCAGCGAACGCCGCAAAACGGCGGAAAAATTGCGGCAGCAGACGCAGGAATTGAGCCTGTTGAATCACTTAGGCGAAGCGTTGCAGGCCTGCGAGCGGGAAGAAGAAACATACAGCATGATTGCGGAGGTCTGCCAAAAGCTTTTCCCCGAAGATTCGGGCTGTTTGTGCATGATGCGCCCCGCCGATTCGACCATGCAGGTGGTCAATTTCTGGGGAAATGCGGCTTATCAGGATGAGCGCGGCGCGACGGGCGTTCCGGCGCAGGACACGGGGCTTTGCCCGCATCGCTTGTCGCATGCGCAGCATGAATGCGTCAGCATTCCGATTATGGCGTCTGACGAAATTTTTGGCTTGCTGTCGGTCTGTTCTCTCCATGCCGTCGCGCCGGACGAGGCGAGCGCCAAACAGGCCGTTCTCAGCCGCGCGGCGAGCCATTACGCGCTAACGCTCGTCAATCTGCGGCTGCGCGAGACGCTGAAGCAGGAGGCGATTCATGATCCGCTCACCGGCCTGTATAATCGGCGCTACATGGAAGAAGCCCTCCAGCAGGAAACGCATCGGGCGCAGCGCCATCGCGGGCATATCGGCGTGTTGATGCTCGATATTGACCATTTTAAGCGGTTCAATGACTTGCACGGCCATCAAACCGGCGATGTCGTATTGCGCGAATTGGGCGCGTTTCTGCGCGCAAACGTCCGGCGCGAAGATGTCGCCTGCCGGTATGGCGGCGAGGAATTTTTGATTATTCTGCCGAACGCCGATCTTGAGATTGCCCGCCAACGGGCGGAAGACCTGCGAAACGACCTCAAGCAGATTTTCTGCGTCGCGCGCGGCAAAGCGTTTGCCATGACGGTTTCAATTGGCGTCGCGGCGTTTCCTGAGCATGGACGCGAGATTGCCGACGTCGTGCATTGTTCCGATCTTGCGCTGTATGAGGCCAAGCGGCGCGGGCGGGA
>CAZCGG010000041.1:10965-24693 GCA_964498135.1 uncultured Candidatus Moduliflexus sp. | reverse complement strand
GTCGAAGATTGCTCGTACAACGAACATGTTCCCTTCGATCAAAGTTCAATAACGCCCTCAACAAGCCAAGCAGCGTGGCTGCCAAATAAAATCGCCGCTCCGCTTGAGGCGTGGGATATCTCTCGTAAAACAGAGGAAAGCACGGTTGCCGTCCTTGATAATTTTCGCGGATTCACGCAAGCGAACGCCTCTCAAAGTCACGGCGAGCAGGTCGCCCGCCTCGCCGATAACGGCGACGTGAATTTCTTGTTCGTCAATGCCGCCTCCGGCATGAACGACTATGCGACGTTTGAAACGCTGTTTCGCGCCCTCGAATTTGCGGTTGACGAAAAATTGGCGCATCCCGAATCGTCCGGCATGATTATCAACCTCAGCCTTTCCGCGCCGCTCACGCAGCTCGGCAAAACCGATGATGAACAGCGCCGCAACACCGCGTTGTTTCAACGCTGGCTGAAATACGCCGCCTTGTCCGGCGTGCCGGTCGTGGCGTCTATGGGAAATCTCAACTGGGACGTGCCGCATTATCCGGCGGCGTTCCCGGAAACCATTGCCGTCGGCGGCGCGGACTTGCAAAATCGGCGCTGGCGCGACGCGCAAACCGGCTTCGGCTCGAATTACGGCAATCATCTGGCATTATTGGCGCAAGCGCAGGACGCGAGCGGCGCGGCATCCGGCACGTCGTTTGCGGCGGCGCGCGTCACGAACGCGGCGGCGACAGTCGTTCGCATCTTATCAGAAAAATATCCGAATCTTTCCTCAGAGCAAAAGGCGGAGCGGCTGCGCTGGATTTTCAAAATCACCGCATTGGACGGCCTCGGCGATCCGGCGGAAGATGCGGCGGGGCGCGACCCGTTTTACGGCTTCGGCCTGCTTGACGCCGAAGGCGCGGCGGCCTGCGCCGCAAGCGACGGTTTGCTCGCCCGTCCCGGCGCGGTGGAATTTAACGCAATCAAAGTCGGCGATGCCGCCGAATTCGGGCTGCGCCTGACTAACTGCTCGCCGGACGACACAATGACGCTTCCCGCAAGCGGGCTGACGATCCGCAATACAACCGCCAACACGGCGGACATGGCCGATTTTACGCTGCCCGGCCTGACGCAGGATTTTGTCTTCGCGCCCGGCGCGACGCAAACGCTGACCGTGCGCTTTGCGCCGAAAACGCCGGGCAGCAAAAGCGCGATTCTCAAAGGCATTCCGTCGCAGAAAGCCGCCATTGAAGTTCCCGTGAGCGGCGCGGCGATTGACGCGGAATTTCAGGGCGTGGCCGTCGCGCCGGAGTTCGTCAATTTCCGCGAAGTCGCCATTGGCGAAACCGCCGAGGCGCGCGTCACGCTGACCAATTTTTCCGCGCAGGCAGTCACGCTGCAAACGCTCGTCATCCGCGATCTTTCGATGAATTCCGGCCTTCAGGCGTCCGGCCTTTCCGCCGGGCAGACGATCGCCCCCGGCGCGTCGCTGACCGTCACGCTCACGTTTGCGCCGCGCACGCCCGGCGCGAAACATGCGCTGTTGACGATTGCCGCCGTTGAGCAGCCCGAAACGCCGGTTGACATTCCCATCTGCGGCCTTGCCAACGCGCCGGGGCAACCATGGACGCCGCCGGATCAGTATCTCCCGTATCGAACGCCTGACGATCCGTTTCCGGTCAACAGCCGCGACTTGACCGATCAGGCGGACAGGCTGATGCAGATCGGCATGCAACTCTACAACAACGCCGAATTTTGGCCTGCGCTTGAAAAATTCCAGCAAGCCGCCAAACTCTACATTCTCGCTGGATCGGACATCGGCGAAGCGAACGCGCAGGCCGCCGCCGGGTCAACCCTCGCCAGCGTCGGGCGTTTTCCGAAAGCGTTGACCGCCTATCTCGCCGCGCATGCGCTGTATCAGAAAACGCGCAGCCGCTTTTTCGAAGGGTGGATGCTGAATAAAATCGCCATGCTTCGCAGCCGCATGGGAGAGCATCTGCGCGCGCTCAACGATTTTCACGGCGTGCTGGCGATTGAGCGGGAATTGGGCTTGCGGCGCGACGAAGGCCGGACGCTGATGAATCTCGGCGCAGCGTATCTGAACTTGGGAGAGCGGCAGGAAGCGCAGCGTTTCCTGAATGACGCGCTGAGCGTCGCCGGGGAAGTCGGCGATATCGAGGCGCAGGGAACGGCGTTGATGAATCTCGGCGCGCTTGACGCGCTCAACGGCGACGAGCAGGCCGCGCTGAATAATTATTTTCGCGGATTGAGCGCCTACGCGCAAATTCAAGCCACTGACATTGATCAAGGCGCGCTCTGGCTGAAAATCGGCGACGTGTTCGCGGCGCAACAAGAAGATTGGCGGGCGTTCGACGCCTATCAACGCGCCCTCGCCATTTTTCAGGGCATCGCGCATGCGCAAGGCGAAACGCAGGCGTTATTCGTTATCGGAAAATTTTATCAAGAAAAAGGCGATTTCTCCAGCGCATTGGACGCCTACGGACAGGCGCGGCGCGTATGCGGAGAACGCGGCGATCTGGCAGAAGAATTGACCGTGCTGAAGCAGATGTTAACCATTGACGCCGCCGCCGGCGATTCGTTCCGGCAAGCTGCCACGCTGACCGACATCGGCGGCGTCTATGCGCAAATGGGATACGCAAATGACGCGCATCTCGCCTTTATGCAGGCGTTGATGCTGCACGGCGCGGCCGCGTCGGATTGGGATGACGCGCATGTCGCCGCGCATTCCGCCATCGGCGACCCGGACGGCCTGAGCCGCGCGTTGCTTGCGTTAGCCGAAATCACGCTGCGCCGCGGCGAGGCTGGCAAGGCGCTCACGCTGCTGCAAACCGCCGCGCAAGCGCAGGACGGCGAAGAAAATTGGAACGGACGCGAGCAATATCAACTTTTGTCCGGCGAAGCGCATTGGCGGCAAGGAGCGTTGGCGGCGGCGCGTCATTTTATTGAATCCGCGCCTATTTCCGGGCGCAGAAGCCTGCTGCTCGGCCAGATTTTGACGGCGCAGCGCGAGTTCTCCGCCGCGCAAACGGCGCTGCGGCAAGCCTTGCAAACATTCGCGGCGGCGCAATTGCGCGACGAACAAGGGCAAACGCAATTCGCGCTCAGCGAGCTTGCGCTGAAACAAGGGCAGATTCCGCAGTCCCGCGATTTTGCGCAAGGCGCGCTACTGAGCTTTCGGCAGGCCGGAAATCTGCGCGGCGAAGCGGACGCGCTGATGCGGCTCGGCAGCCTCGAAACACGGCGGCTGGAAGCGGAAAATTTTTATCAGGAGGCGTTAGACCTGTACCGCGAACTCAACGACCGGAATGGGCAAGTTGACGCGCTGCGCCGCCTGCTGAGTTTTCAAGAAGGGCAGACCGACGGGGAACGCGCCGCCGCGTTGCGCCTTGATCTCGCCAAAGCGCATCTGAGCGGCGGTGAGCCGGATGCCGCCCTCAATGAATTGCGCGACGCATTGCAGCAGCTTGATGAAACCGCCTCTGCCGCGCTTCGCGCTGATATTCTGCTGCATACCGGCATCGCCTACCGGCTGAAAGCGCAGTTCGCCGATTCGCTGAACGCTTTGCGGCAAGCCCAAGCCCTTCTGCCGCCGGAGAGCCTGAAAACAGGCGCGATCCTGCTTCATCTCGGCGAAACGCTGTTTCGACAGGCCGTGAGCGGCGGCGCGGCGGACGTTGAGTCCGCGATGCAGATGTTTCAGCAGGCGTTGCAGATGTATCGTCAACTTGAAGATATTGGCGGACAAGGTACCGCGCTCATGCGGATCGGCGACGCGCTTTTGCGTCAAGGCCGCTATGCCGACGCCGCGAGCGCGTATCAGCAGGCGGTTTCGCTGCTCAGTCAGGTTGACGATCATTATCACGAGATTGTGACGCTGATGAGCCTCGGCGCGGCGTATAACGCGCAAGGACTGTATTGGGACGCGCTGGAAGCGTACCGCCGGGCGTTGGGCATGATGCATGACACGGGGCTGTTTTTGTACAGCGACGAGTATCACGCCAGCCGGAATCTGCGCCCCATCAGCGAGACGCTTGCGCCGATTGAACCCATCACGATAGAAGAGGCGCAACGCGACATCGCGCAGACGCAGGCGAATCTCCGGCAGGCAGAGCCTCTGTTGCTCGACGCGCCACAGAATTCGCCCATTTCTCAAGAAGAAAGCGCGCCGCAAACGCCAAACATTGATCGGCCTACGCATAAGAAGAATTCCGCCGATGGCGCGGCGCAAGAAAAAGAATTGGAAAAATTAGAGGAAAAACTGGCCGAACAGCAAGATCTAGGAGATGAAGCAGGGCAGGAAAAAACAGTCAAGCAAATTGAACAGCTTGAGCAGGAGATCGCTGAATCCAAAAGCGCGAAATCCGAATCTTCCGGTCTGCCGCATGCCTCTTCGCATTCGTCAAACTCAACCAAAACACGCGCCGCCAAGCCGCGCCCGCAGCGTTCATTTACGCCGCTTGCCGCGCCGGCGCCGCGCCTGCAACCGGCTGAATTGACGCGAGAGCCCGCAATCATTCCGCCGATGGCCGCCGAGGTATCGCCATCCAGCGCGTTGGAATTTCCGCCGCTGCTTGCGATGCAAGATGCGCCGCCAAATACCGGTTTTCAGCCGCTTCTTTCTGAAAAGGAGGACTTGTTTGAGCGGCAGCGCCGCCATGCGCAGGCGTTGAACATGCGCGGCTTGTTCTATCTGCGGCGCGGGGAATTTCAGAAAGCGGGGCGGGTGTTTCTCAACGCGCAGGAAATTCAAGAAGAGATCGTCGACGGCGCGGGGAAAGCGGAAACGCTCAATAATCGCGGGCTGCTGCATTATCTCGTCGGGCAGCATGACCGCGCGGAAAGCCTGCTGACGGCGTCGCTCGTCTTGATGCGCGCGCATCACGACCGCGAGGGCGAGGCGGTCGCGCTGAATCATCTCGGCCTTGTGCGCTACCGGCAAGGGCATCTCAAGCGAACGCAGGGCGACGACGCGACGGCGGAAGCGCTGTATGGCGCGGCGCTCGGCCTGTTCCGGCAGGCGCGGGAGATTGTTCGCGGGCGTGACGACCGCCGCATGGAAGGGACGCTTCTCAATAATATCGGGTTGACCGCGCATGAATTGTTTGTGTTGTATCGCGCGTGCGGGGATGACGAAAATGAGCGGCAGCGGTTCGCGTCGGCATCGAATTTTTACCGGAAAGCGGGCGAGGCGTATCAATGCGCCGCCCGGATGTACGCGGACGCGCTTGACCGCGCTCGCAAAGCAGGCCGCCGCGCCGCCGCAAGCGCGACGCTGCACAATCTCGGCAGCCTGTATGCCGCCGCGCCGCTCGCGCAAGACGCGCTGCCATATTTCTGGGAGGCGTTCCGGCTGGAGCGGGAGGCGCGAAACGATCTTGACGCTGCCCGCACATTAAGCGAAATCGGCCTGCTTTACGAGCAAGAAGGCCGGGCGCGGCTTGAGCAATGGCAGACGCCTTCCGCGAGCGGCAGCTTCTTTTGGGAAAGCGCTCGGCGGTTGAGCGCGCTCACGATGGGCGACTTGCGGCTCGAACAGGCGGCGCGGTTCTATCAGCGCGCCCTTGACCTGCGGGAACGCTTTCGCGCGGCGGCGCGGCTTGAAAGCTTGCAATTCACGCTTGTCGAAGAAACGGCGGACGCGCATCAACAACTCGCCATGCTCCTAATGTTCATGAACCGGCCAGAAGAGGCGTTTGCCGCCACGGAACGCGCCCGCGGCCGCGCGTTGTTAGACCTTTTCGGCCAGCCCCGCCTGCGCGCCCAAGCCGAGATTCCGCCAGAACTTTTGGCGCAAGAAACCGCGCTGCGCGAGAAATTAGGCGAATGGCATGACGCGCTTCGCCAACAGCTTGAAATCTCGCCGTTTTCGGAAAAAATCACGGCGGCGCAGCGGCGCATCGCCGCGTTGGAACAGCAGTATGAGCGGCTTGAAACCGACATCAACTTGCGCGCCCCCGACTATGCCGCGTTCACTGGCCGCAGCCCGATAGACGCGGCGACGGCGCAGCGTTGCCTCAATGATGACACCGCGCTGCTCTCCTATTTTACGACGCCGCAGGCGACGCTGGCGTTTATCATCACGAAAACAAGCCTGACGGCGTTGACGCTACCGGTATCGGAGGATGAATTGCGCCGCATGACGGCTGCGGCCGTTCGCCGTCCCATGACGCCGGACGATGTTCCTTCCGACGAATTGCGCGGCTTGCATCAGGCGTTAATCGCGCCGGTCGCGCCCTATCTGACGGCCAAACGCATCGGCGTGATTCCGCACGGCGTTTTGCGTTATCTGCCGTTTGCCGCGCTGACGCCGCGCTCATCCGATGCCGCGTCACCGCGCTATTTCAGCGATGATCGCGATCTGTTTTTCTTGCCGAGCGCGAGCGTGCTGCCGCATCTTTTGCGGGAACGCGCGGATGAATCGAGTGGAACGGCCATCGTGTTCGGCTATGCGGGGATTCCGCCGTTGCCGCATGCGGTCTCAGAGGCGCAGGCGGTCGCGCAACAGTGCGGCGTCGCGCCGTTGCTCGGCGAACAGGCCACGCGCGCCACATTTCTTGAGCGGGCATCAGCCGCTCGCCTGATTCATCTCGCCGCTCACGCGCAACTGAACGCGGAGCATCCCCTGTTTTCAGCCATTTCATTTGCGGATCGCCCTTTGCAAGCGCAAGACATCTCCGCGTTAGATTTGCGCCGCGCGGAACTCGTCGTGTTGAGCGGCTGTCAAACCAGCGTCGGCGTGTGGAATCGGGGGGATGACGTGATCGCGCTGCATCAGGCGTTCATGCGGGCCGGGGCGTCGCGGGTCGTCGCAAGCCTCTGGCGCGTGGAAGATGAGGCGACGGAAGCGTTGATGACGGCGTTTCACGCGCATCTGGCGCAAAAAGAACCCGCCATTGCCGCTTTGCGGCAAGCGCAGCAGGAGACGCGCGCCCGTTACGCGCATCCATATTATTGGGCGGCCTTCGTATTGAATGGCCTGCCATGAGCACGGCGTCGGGGCGTTTGATTGAACGCCCCGACATCTGCCCCGATTTACGGACGGCCAATCAGGACGAAGCCCGCCCAGTCGCGGGGATTGGGATAGTGAATGCGCGTCAGCCGCTGAGCGGCGCGCAGGGCGCGCGCGTTATCTTTTCCGGCGGCAAGCTCGAAGTAGAAATGCCGCATAAATTGCAGCGTGGCGCGGTCATCCACCTTCCAGAGGCTCGCAAGCACCGACGGCGCTCCGGCGTGCATGAACGCCCGGCTCAAGCCAATCATTTCATCGCCGCGGCTGCGTTGTCCCAATGACGTGTCGCACGCGCTCAACACGACCAACGTTGTGTCGCGCAAATCGAGATCATACACTTCATGCGCGTTCAAACGCCCGTCGTTTTTGGCATCGCCGGACAGCAGCAGCGCGGAAAACATCGGATTGGATGGCTCAAGCGCGCCGTGCGCCGCGAGATGCAGAATATGGTATTTTCCGGCGTCCTGTTGAACTCGGCTTTCCGTCGCGTTCGATTCGTCCCCAGCCGAAACAAACATATCGGCCTGATATTCCCCGCCATACATATTTCCAATATTCCAGACTTCTTCGGCTGCGCCGCGCAAGGCTGGCAATGACTCGACAGGCTGCGCGTTCGCCAGCATCAGCAACGTTGGATGTTCCGGGAGCGGCTTGACAGGCAGGTATTTCAGCGCGGCCGCGCTGGGAAGCGTCAGCAGCGCATAGCGGTCATTCAAATATTTCCGCCCATCATGCAAGGCCGCAAACGGGAGATAATGCAAGACGCCGTGCGGAATCATGGCAAGCGTTGATGTCTGCAAATGCGGCTCAAGCGGCGAGATTAAGACGCGGTAAAGCTCTCGGCGCGCCCGCGTTGAATATGACTGACGGGATTTTCTGACAAGCGCGGCGAGCCGGCTTTCCTGAATCGGCAGTTCAACGGCCTGAAATGCGTCGCGGGCAATGATAAACGCCACTGTCGCATCGGGCGTGACCATGTACGACACGAGCGTCATGTCCGGCGTGAGACGCGCTTGGATTTCGGCGAGCTTGGGCGGAATGACATGGCGCAGCGAGCCGTATTCAGGATCGGCGGCATCAATTTGCTCGCACAGCGAGAGAGATTGCCGCCGATTTTCATCGAGCCGCGCCCGCAATGTCCGCGCCTCTTGCGCGCTCGTCTTCCCGATTCGCGCCGACAATTCTGCCGCCTCGCGTTCCAAGTCGGTCTCCTGTTTCCGCAATTGCGGGGAAAGCGTCCGCGGCTTTTTCGGACGCAAATTGCCGAGTTTGTCGAGGAACGCGCGGGCGCGAGCGCGCTCGCTGACCTCAAACGCCTCCACGCCTTGCCGCTGCCGCATCAGCAGCAACATGGCGCGCTGGTAGGCGCGCGCGGCGGCATCTTGGTTGCTAAGATTGGCCTGAAAATCGGCATTTCCGGCGGCGGCAAGCGCGAGTTCAAGCGTGTCAATCGCGTCCGAATAATAGGAAAGCGCGGCGCGCTCTTCGCCGCGAAGATCGCTCATCCGGCCAAGTAGGCTCAACGTCAGCCATGCGTTCCCCTGCTCGCCCATCGCGCGCTGCAACGACAATGCTTCTTCCAACAGGCGTTCGGCGTCTTGCAGATGCCGTTCTTTTTCTTCGAACCGGCACAGATCAAGCCGCATTTCGGCGAGATGCGTCAGCGTTCTCGCCTGCATCGCGTGATTGCCGGTTTGCCGCGCAATCGCTAACGATTGGCGATAATACTCCTCCGCCTTCCGGTAATTGACAGGAAGGCTTTCCTGAGACGCAAGATGGGCATACGTTAGGCCGATATTATTGAGCAAATCCGCTAAATCGGCTGAATTCGGTCGTTTCTGAAAAATTTGCAACGCTTGGCGATACGCCTCGAATGCGTCAAAATACAGTTGAAGCGCGTCGCGCCCTTTCGCATCGCACACGCCGCCGATGGCGGTCAGCGCCAGCGCCATATTCTGCTGATCATCATTTGCTTCGAACAGCGCCAGCGCGGCTCGCATGGAACGCAACGCCTCGCGGTTGCGCTCCAGCCGCGCGTCATTGATGCCCATGCCAAGCAGAATTGTCCCGTGTTCCCTGCTGAAATCTTGCTCATTTTGCAAAAAAGGCAGGGCGCGTTGATAATAGCGAAACGCTTCCCAATATTGGCCGAGTTCCGTATAAACGGCTCCGATGTTCCCCCAACACACGCCGCGTTTCGCAGGATCATCAACAAGCGCGGCCGCGGCGAGATACTCCTCCAACGCTCGCAGGAATTCTCCTTGCTTCCGCCGCACATGTCCTATTTTCAGGAGCGCATTGGCCTCGCCAAGCGCATCGCGCTGCTCACGCAAAATGCGCCGCGCCTCTTCCAAGACGGTCAGGGCATTCTGCGCATCGCTTTGCATCGCGCCAATCTTGATCAATACGTAGCCTGCGCTGATGCGATTGCCTGACGCTTGAAACTGACGCAGGGCGTCCTGATACAGGCGCAACGCCGCGTTATGGCTGCCCTCAGCCAGCAGCAAATCTCCTTGCTCAACCCATCGCTCGGCCTCATCGTCGCTTGCCGAACAGGCGACATGCGAGAGAAGAAGGCACATCACGACCGCCAACGCTATCGCATACCGCCGCATGTCGCGCATGAGCCTCACAAATTCCACGCCCGCCGAATTTCGTCGGCTTTCGCCGTGAAACCGGCTTGTTGATAGCATGTTATCGCTTGCCGCGCATGATCTTGCGCGCGCTCGAGTTGACCAAAAAGTTGATTCAGCCCGGCTAATCGCTCATGGCAAATCGCCTGCTCAAAGATGTCTTGCTGCTGCTGCGCGAGTTCGAGGGCGCGTTCATAGGCGTTTCCGGCTTGACAAAGATTGCCGCCGTCAGCCTGCAATGCGCCTAAAATGCGCATCGCTTCTGATGATTCGACGCGCCGCAACGGCTCTTCAAATGCCGTGATCGCCTGAACATATTGGCCGAACGAGGCATACAGCGAGGCAAGCAGCATGACGCGCACATGCTCGTCAAGCGCCGCGCCGTTCAATTCGCGTTCGGCCTCCGCAAGCTGCGTTTGTTCTTCGCGGGCGAGCAGGCGATCCGGCTGAAATTCGCATTCGGCGCGACCGCTTGAAGGCGGCGGGGCATCCCAGTCAAGTTTCACCGCAATAAGCAGAAGCGGCGCGTCGCTTTTCGGGCAATCCACTGCCGCGCCGGGCGCAAGGTCTCTTTTTGTCAAATCAGGGCAGAGAATCGTCACCGGCGCGGCGGCGTCCGGCGCAAGCAGTGATTCCGGTGGAAGCGGCTTGATTCCGGTGAGTTCAACATATTCAGCCGCGCCGGGAAGCTTGACGCGCACGAGCGTTTTTCCTGCCAGCATTAGTGGCCGTGAAATGCCGACTTTCGCCGAAGCAGCGACGGGCAGACACCACAACAGCGCGATAATTGCCAGTATTTTTGGCGCAATGCGGAGCATAGTTCTATTCAAAAAATTGATGTTGGTAGCCCCGCGCTATGTCGCGGGTGACATTAAACCTCTTGCAAAAGTCTCTTCCGTTCGCCCTGAGTCTGTCGAAGGGCGCGCTTGACCGTTGAAATCCGCTCTTCGACAGGCTCAGAGCGAACGGGGTTTCGAGGAAATAATGATTTTGCAAGAGAGATATTAATCGCAAGCCCGCGACATAGCGCGGGGCTACCAATGCCGTTCAATCAAGGGTTGTCTTACAAAATCTGGCTTAAAAAGAGCTTGGTGCGGTCGTGCGTTGGATTGGTGAAGAAGTGTTCCGGCGAGCCGGTTTCGAGAATTTTCCCTTCATCCATGAAAATCACGCGATCCGCCACTTCCCGCGCAAACCCCATTTCATGCGTCACCACCACCATCGTCATCCCTTCTTTCGCCAGCGTTTTCATGACATCCAGCACCTCGCCGATCATTTCAGGATCAAGCGCGGAGGTCGGCTCATCGAAGAGCATGACTTTCGGGTCCATCGCTAACGCGCGGGCAATCGCCACACGCTGCTGCTGTCCGCCGGAAAGATGATCAGGATAGACGGGGGCTTTATCCGGGATGCCGACTTTTTTCAGCAGCGCCATCGCCTTTTCCTCCGCTTCTTTCTGCGAGCGTTTCCGCACGACGCGCTGCGACAGCGTGACGTTTTCCAGCACAGTTTTATGCGGAAAAAGGTTGAACGATTGAAACACCATGCCGACTTCCGTGCGCAGTTTGTTGATGTTGGTTTTCGGGTCAAGCACGTCCACACCTTCGATGAAAATATGGCCTTCGTCCGCGATTTCAAGCCGATTCAGGCAGCGGATGAACGTGCTTTTGCCGGAGCCGGACGGCCCGATCACGACGACGACTTCGCCGGGATCAATATGCGTGGAGACATCCTGCAACGCCCGCACGTTATGCGGAAAATGGAACGTTTTGGAAATATGCTGCACGTCAATCATGAGGACATCCTCCTTTCCAAATATTGCACCGCCATCGAAAGCGTGAAGGTCAGCAGCAGATAGAGCAGGGCGCAGGTAAAAAAGAGTTCGAACGGCTGCAAGCTTGTCGTAATGACTTCGCGGGTCGCTTTGGTTAATTCGCGCACAGCGATAATGCCGAGCAGCGAGGAATCTTTAATTAGGTTGATGAATTCGCCCGCGAGCGGCGGCAGAATGCGGCGCAGCGCCTGCGGCAGAATGACATAGCGCATGGATTGGCCGTAACTCATGCCGAGCGAGCGCGACGCCTCGATTTGGCCGCGATGAATGGATTGAATTCCGGCGCGGACGATTTCCGTAATATACGCGCCGGAAAAACAGGCCAACGCCGCCACGCCGAACCAGAGCGGCGAAAGCTGCGCCCATTTTCTGTTCACCAGCATGGTATTGATGACCGTGCCTAACACGAAATACCAGATGAAAATCTGCACAAGCAGCGGCGACCCGCGCACAAGTTCAACATAGGTCATCGCGGTCCAGCGCAAGACCGGATTCGGGGAAATGCGGCAGACGCCGCCGATTAAGCCGATGATGATGCCGAAGCCGATGGAATAAATGCTGGTCAGCAGCGTAATCCATAGCCCTTGCAGCATGATGCCCGGTTTCCAATGCTTATAGCTGCCCAGCGTGTCGCCGACGGAGAGCATGTCGCCGTCCTCCACGCGCAAATCGGCCTTTGACGGGACGCGATACGTTTCAATGCTGCCATCCACGCCTTTGACGGAAATCGTCGCGTCGCCGCCGCTTATTTCGATCTTCTCAACATCGCCGTCAATCTCGGATTTAATTTCGACGGTTTCTTCATACACAAAATATTGCGGCACTTTATACCAGCGCCAAACATAATCAATCTGCCGGGTCGCGTAATAGATTGCGCCGATGACCAGCGCGATAATCACGAAAAAGCCTACGACAGAAAGATAATACGTGGTTCGATTATGAAATCGTTGCAGATTGGTGGATAATTTCATCCGCGCTCAGAAACAACAAACCGGCATCCCCGCGCAAGGAACACCGGTTTGTTTGCCTGCCTCTCTCTCTCGCGACAGCCGAACAACCTCGTCGGCTCTCATCGTGGAACTATTGTTGAATGTCTGCGATCCAGTCGGTGCTTTTAATCCATTTGTCGTAGATTCTATCGTAGCGGCCGTCATTTTTTAACTGCGACAGAAAATTATTGAGCCAGTTCAAAAAGTCAGGATCGCCCTTGCGCACAGCCCACGCGAGCGGCTCGTAGGTAAACGGCTCATCGAGAAACACGAGTTTATCTTTGCCTTGCTGCGCCATAAACACTACGCAGAACGGGAGATCGTAAATCGTCGCGTCCGCGTTGCCGTTCAGCACTTCCAGCCCGGCTTCGGATTCGACTTCAAAAGATTTGTACGTCGCTTTCGGCATCAGCCGTTTAATCGCCTGTTCGCCGGTCGTGCCGAGTTTGGAAGCCACCGTGTATTTCGGATCGTTCAAATCTTTATACGATTTTACGACGCCTTCATTCTTCTTATTCAGCAGAATCGTCTGACCGACGACGATATATGGATCCGCGAAATTCACCTTCAAATTGCGCTCCTGCGTCACGGTCATGCCGCTCATGATGATGTCGAATTTTTTGGTCAGCAACGCCGGAATAATGCCGTCATACGACGTGTTCACGATGGTTAATTTCACGCCCATCGCCTTCGCCATTTCTTTGGCGATGTCCACGTCGAACCCGATGAAATCCCCTTTTTTGTCGGCCATTTCGAACGGCAAATATCCGGCTTCCAAGCCGACGAGTAATTCGCCGCGTTTCAGAATTTCCTCGATGGTTGATTTCTGCGCCAACTCGATGTCATCGGCGAACGCGCCGGACACCGGTACCAGCAGCATGACTGCCAGCAGACCTGCTAACGTTACGTATTTCATGCCAAACTCCTCCCAATGTGTTGTGTATAGATGGACTTTCTCGACAAAAATAAATAAGTTTGTCCTGCTCTATTTTTGTCAATAAAAACTTATGCAGGCGTGTCAAATCACTTTCAGCAAAATATCTTTCCCGGCCTGAAGCGTCGTCGCCGTTGCCGCGTTCCCCTGATTCACGCAGAATTCGACGTACCCGGAACTGCCGAACAACGCCATGATTTCGCCTGGCGCGCCATCGGCAAACGTCTGCGCCAATTTCAAAATGTTCTGCTCGCCGAGGCGGAACGCGAAACGCTGCTGCTCGCCCGCGCCCAATAACGCGGTAAACTGCTCTTTCGTCAAATTGGAAATCAGATTCCCGAA
>CAZCGG010000041.1:0-10865 GCA_964498135.1 uncultured Candidatus Moduliflexus sp. | reverse complement strand
CGCCCAATAACGCGGTAAACTGCTCTTTCGTCAAATTGGAAATCAGATTCCCGAATCGGTCAACCGACAGAATCCGGCATTTCCAGACGCCTTGCTGCACCTGCGCGGGCTGCGCGATTTCGAAGGCTTTGTAGTCCGTAATCGGCTCGCCGAATGACGCGAAACTGACGCCTTTCGAAGCCCACGCCGCCACCGGCGCGAACACGTCTCGCCCGTCAAACGTGCCGGTGCGCGGTTTCAGCCAATAATGGTCGGCGGTAATCTCGCGCACTTCGCCAGCCGCCTTCTCGGCGTACAGATAGCTTAACACGCCGTTATCCGGCGCGATGAACGCCCCTTTTTCCGAGGAGGCGATCAGCGCGCGGCGATTCGTGCCGACGCTGGGGTCCACGACGACCACATGAATCGTGTTTGCTGGAAAATACGGGTACGCATTTTTGAGGAGAAACGCCGCTTGCTGAACATCCTGCGGCGGAACGTCGTGTGAAATGTCCACGATCTCGGCGTCGGGATTGATGCTCAAGATGACGCCTTTCATGACGCCGACAAAGTGATCTTTCACGCCAAAATCGGTCAGCAGCGTAATAATCGGTTTTTTCGCCATAATGTTTCATCTCGCGCCAAGGCGCCAAGAATGCTTGAAAACACGCTTTGCGCCTTGGCGTCTTGGCGCGAGAAATTTAAAGCCTGCCAAAACAGTTATTTCACATTCACCACCGCCGCGCCGGTCTGACCGAAGACTTCCGGCGTGTACATCTCCGCCGAAAAAGTCGGCGGCAGGTTGAACGTGCCGCTATGCTCCGCGCTGACAAGATAGGAGACGGTATGCGTCCCTTTCTCGACGTAATCGGCGAAGAAGACCACGCGGTCATCTTTGTATTCGCTGTACACGAACGGCGTTTCGCCTTTGATGAACTCGCGCAGCGACTGATCCGTCGTCTGCAAGCCGAAATTCAAGGCGCGGAAGCCCGCCGGAAGCGGATCATCCACAAACACGAAGAGCCGGTCGGTCGGCGTCGCGACGGTCAACTCGATTTTCACCAAATCGCCGCGATAGAACGTCTCCGTGCCGACGCCCTTCCCCTTGATGACGCTCATCTTCTTCTGCACCGCGATGCCGTAATCAATCGGCTGCGGCTCACCGGACGGCAGATACGTCAGCGTCGCGCTGTAATACATGCGCCCGTCGCCCTCTTTCACGAAATCCAACTGATTCTGCGGCGTTTGCGCAAATTCATCGAACGGCGTTTCTTTCGTCGCAATGGCCGTCGTCCGGCCTTTGAACAGTTCCGACACGATTTCTTTGCCGTTCAGCAGGACTTTTCCGGTAAAATTCGGCTCAGTCCCTTCGAACGTTTTCAGGTACGTCGAAAGCGCGAAGAAGACGAACAGGTTTTCCTGCGTCGTGCGCCACGCGGCCTGATTTTTGCGCTCTAACAGCAGCCATTCGACGGCCTTCGGCACGAAGCTTTCCGTCGCCTGCGTCACGCCCGCGACTTCCATCACTGCCTGCGCCGCCGCCGCCGTCGTGCGGACGTTGGAATGATGAATCCACGCGAGGCCGCTGTCGTCGCTTTCCTCAAAATGCGCCGTGCGAGCGTCCATCCGCGCCGCGTTCAAGATTTCCTTCGTCAGCGTCGAGATGATCAATTTGTCCCCTTTGCCGCGTTTGACGGCTTTCAGCAGCAGCGTTTTCCCAAAGACCGGCATCCGCCCGCGCGCGTTGAACAGCCGCGTGGCATACGCCGCCTCGTATTTGTCGTACAGGCTCAGCGCGTACAAAATGAAGGCGTCCGTCGCGTTCCACGCCAACTCGTTGTAGCGGTACGTCGTGGCGCGTTCGCTCTGCCCTTTCAACACGTTTTGCAGATACGTCACGGCCTTCTGTTCCATGTCGGCGTCAACCGTGTAGCCCGCCTGTTTCGCCATTGCCAGCGAAAAGACGGCATACGCGGAGACGAACGGCGACGGCCAATACGGTTTTTTCCAATAGCCGAACCCGCCGCTGTCGTGCTGATACTCGGCGAAGCCGTCGAGCGTGGTCTGCACGACCTTGCGGTAATCGTCGCCTTCAAAGACCGTCAGATTGAACGATTTGATCAGGTCTTCCGCCAAAATAATCGGCAGAATGCGCGAAATCTGCTGTTCGAGGCAGCCGTAAGGATAGCCGAACAGGAACGCCGCGCCGCCCTTGATGTCCGTGAAAATCGTGGACGCCAGCGACACAGTCACATTCCCCCAGCCCGGCGTCGCGTCGTCCGGCACAATCACCGTCTCGCTGTGCGCGTTCTCGGTCGTGCTGCCCGAAAGCGCGGTCGTGAGCGGCAAGCGGTGCAGCAAGACCGGAATCGTCACTTTCACGCCGTCCGTGTCATCGCCCATTTTGCCGCGAAAGACGAATGTCGCGTCGCGCTCTTCCTTCGCGGAGTACGTGAACAGGATTTCCTGCTTGTCCTCCTTCGGAATGGCGATTTCCTGCGCGTCCGCGCTCGTCAAATCCACGCCTTCGACTTCCGTTTGAATCATCGCGTCGCCGTCGGCCTGCGTCCGGTTATGCGCCAGCACGCCCGTCTGAATCGTGTCGCCGATCCGCAGGAACGGCGGCAGCGCCGGCGTGAGCATCAGATTTTTGTTGACCTTGAACCGCTTGTCGCCCGCGCCGAACAGGGAATTTTTCGTGTGCGCGGTCGCCATGACTTTGAACGTCGTCAAATTATCCGGCAGCGTGAAGCGCACGGTCGCCCGGCCATTCGCGTCTGTCCGCACTTCAGGGTTGTGATACGCGGTCGGGCGGAATTTTTCGCGCAGTTGAATCAACTTCATCATTTCAGCCATGTCGAGGCCGCCGCCGCCCTGCCGCTCGCCTTTTTCGCTGTAATTGCGCTGCCCCACGATCTCGCTGCGGAGTTCAGAGGTCAGCACGCCGAGCGGGCGCGAACGATAGAAATAATCGAACGCATCCGGCGTTTTATAGCCGATGAGGTTTAAGACGCCGACATCCACGACCGAGACGACGACTTCGGCCTCTTGCCCCGCGCCGCTCGCGCCTTTGACTTCAAGCTGAATTTCAACCTCTTCGCCGGGGCGATATTCTTCTTTGTCCGTCGCCGCCGTGACGCTCAGCCGCCGCTCCGCCGGATTGACGGGCAGTTCCGCGTAGCCGATCTTAAAGCCCGGCTTGCCGAGATCAAGCTCGTCTTCAATCTTATCGTAGGCGACGCGCGGCTGCATCAGCATCACGCCGACGTAGGCGTTCGGAATGTATTCTGGCTTAATCGGCACGTCAATCGTGTCCGCGCTCCCTTCGACGGTTTCAATCCACCGGTCAATAATCCCTTCGCGCTCGATAGTGACGAGAGCTTTGACCGATTCGTAGGGCGATTTGACGAGAATGTGCGCCGTGTCGCCGGGCTGGTATTTTTTGGCGTCCGCCACGATTTCAACGTAATCGTCATCCGAGCGCATCCACGCGGCATAGCCCGATCCGACCGCGTAGAAGTAATCTTCGGACTTAATGGCGTTTCCCCGGCTGTCCGCGCCGTTCGCCTCGACTTTGTAATAGCCGACTTTATCGAGGTTCAGCGTCAACGTCTGCGGCGCGTCCGCGCTCGCCACCGGAAATTCCTTGACGACTTCCGAATGCTGCTCGGATTCCCAGTAGAGCCGCCCGCCGTTTCCGGCGCGGCGCACGGATTCCCACCAGATGCGGCTGACCCGCACGGTGTAATTCTGCCCCGCCAGCGGCTTTTCATCGGGCGACACCGCGACGGTTTGCACCGTAAAATCGTTGTTCACGGTCGCAAAGAAACTCGCTGGTTTCAGGCCGACGTAATATTCGCCGCCATGCACGATCACTTGCTGCCGGTTCGAAACCTGCCGCTTGTTCGTGTCCGTGACCGTCGCCTCGATGGTGTAGGCATACGCGCCAGCGTCCGAATCTTTCAGCGTGTAATTGAACGCATATTCGCCCTTGTCATCGAGTTGGACGCTCTGCTGCGCCACGCTGCCGCCCCAATTCCGGTCGGATAAATTGAACGAAAAGCCCTTCAAATCAGGCGATTCAGGGCTGAACCAATACGCGCTGCGGCTGATGTTCCAATCGAGCGGCACGTTCCGCACCGCGCCGCCGAACAGGTACGTCGCCAGCATTTTCCCGGCGGCAGCGTCGCCTTTGATGTATTCGGTCTCCGGCAGGTCAACGTTGACCTCAAATTCGACCGGACGGAACATTTCGACTTTAAAATCGCCATAGACCGAGCGCGAGAACCATTCCTGCTCTTCTTTCGGCAAATCTAAATGCGCGGGCATCGGGAATTTGCATTCGATGGCATACGTGCCGATTTTCGCGTTCTGCGCGAGCGTGAGCGGGAAATGAATCGAGCCGAATTCCGAGACCGGCAATTCCTGTTTGAATACCTCTTTGCCGTCTGGATCGCGGACGATGGTTTCGACGTTCAACGCCTGCGGAATCGAAAATTCTCCCGCCTTTTTGTCGCGGATGATGCCGACCACGCGCACCTCTTCGCCGGGGCGGTAAATGCCGCGTTCCGTGAAAATATAGCCGTCGTTGGTCTGATGCTCGATGTTTTCCTGATAATCAATGCCAAAGCGATACGGCCAAATTCCCGTGCCGTCTTTGGAATGGACGATGACCTGATCCGCGCCGGAGCGGACGAACGCGAAAATCCACGGCTGGTCATACGCATTCGTCGCCTTGACGCCAAGCTCCTTCCAGCCCGGTGATTCGGCGAAGCCGTCGGCGTCGGTTTTCCCTTTCCAGAGGAATTGCTGGTTTTCGTCGTACAGCTCGATTTCGGCGTCCGCGACCGGCGACGAATCTTTCAACTGCGTCACCCAAAAGAGGTTGTTCACGCCCGAAAACTTGGCGGTCACGGAGAGATTCGTCAGGTAAATCAGCGATTTGTAGTCGCGCATTTCGCCGTTGCATTTCGCAAAGCCCATTTTCAGGCCAATCATGCCGGTTTCTTCGCCTTCGTTCAGGACTTCGCCGAGATCGAACGGCATCATGGCAACCTTGTTTTGCAGAATGTTCGGCTGATAGGCGCGATCCACGTCCGGCTCCGTGATTTCGAATTCGTATTTGCCCATCGCTTTCGCGGCTTTTAGGGCGTCTTCCGGCGTCCGATAGGCTTTCATCAACAGGGGCGCGTCATACACGTTCATGATTTTGACCGGAAAGCGCGCGCCGAGATAGGCTTCCGACAGCATTCGCCCCGACGGCATGGTCAAATACGGCGCGAAATCGGCGGTCGTGAAGGTGAACGTTTGATCTTGGTCGAGCGTGTTGCCGTATTTATCAGCAAGCCCGGCGGTCAGCGTCAGCGTGTAGGCCGTGTTCGGCAGAAAATTCGGGTTGAGGTAATACTCGGTCGTTTCATACGATTCGTCCTGCTCAATGGCAACTTCCGGCGAAATTTTCAGATGCGCCCGCGCCTTGTCGAGGCTGACCGGATTGCTGAACACGACTTTGACGCCGTATTCGGGATAATAGGTGCTGCCGCATTCCCAATCCCGCGCCGGAATCACGCCATCCACGCGGAAATGATTGTAGGTCTTGAATTTGAGTTCAAAGGGCTGCTCCATGCCCAGCGCGCCGCCTTTTCCGGGCAATCCGGCTTTGAGTTTCAGCGCATGCCACGTTTCCATCGTTAACGGCGCTGTCGGCAGGATTTTGATTTGATCTTCTTTGCCAACTTCGAGCCAATAGACGTCGCTTTTCTCTACGTCCTCTTTGTCAGGGCGCGTAATTGTTATCGGCGTTTTCTGGCCTTTTTCGCCGCTCAGCGTGATGAATTTTTCGAGCGCGGCCGGTTCGACGGGCTGGTTGAAGCGCAAGTAGATCGGCTGCTCCAAAATCGTCTGATCCATTTCCTGATACGGAAACATGTCGGCGACTTGCGGGCGCGGCGTGACGAATGAGAAAGAATAATCTTTCGCCATTGTTTCGCCGCTGATCGCCTTGATTGGGGCGTTCACCGTCGCAACGTAGCGCGTGCCATAGGCGAGCGGCGCGGCGGGAATGAAATTCAACGTGGACGTTCCCATCCAGCGAAACGTGCCGCTGGCGGGCGGATCGAGTGTCAGCGGCCCTTCTTTCACGTCCGCTTCCACGCCCGACAGCGCGATGACCGGTAAGTTGAATGTGATCGTGATGGCACCCGCGTCGTCGAGGGCGTTCAGATTCCCCTGCGGCGCGGCGGAAATGATTTCCAACGTCTGTTCTTTGGGCTGCTTTTTGGCTTGTTCTTTCGCCCACCCCATTCCGGCGGCGAGAACGAGCCACAGCAGGCACAGCATGCGGCATGTCGCTTTCATATCGTCTTCTCCATGTTCGTTGTGTTAATGCAAGAATTGTTACACAATGCGTCAAACAGGAACTTTAGCGTCAGGCGGGGAAGTTTGTCAATGAGATTATGCAAAAAAGTACGCCCTATCAATTTCATGAAAAAATGCTTGTCAGGAAATTTGTGGTCGCGTAGATGGACAATGGACAGTGGATAGTAGCAATAACTTGGACTGCCGCAGGAGTGTCACAGCTTGCATAGCCAAAGCAAGCTGTGACACGCATGGACGGCTTGACGACACAATGACCCAACAATTCAAAGAAACAAAGTTCATTCATGCCGTATTTGAAGGTTCAGCGTATGACGTTGGCCGGATGCAAGGAGAAATCATCCAACAGATTCCGCCGTTGAAACAGTGGATATGTTCTCAGACAGAACACGCGCCGACCGGCGACGCGGCCGCTGTGATGAAGCAGTGCGACCGCTTCTGCCCCGGGCTGAACGAGGAACTTCGTGGCTGCGCCGACGCGCTCGGCGTGCCAGTCTCGCAAATTGTATATTATTTGGAAAGTTTTCTGCGCGTCACGCATTGCAGTCACTTCGCCGCGCTGCCCTCCATCACGGCGAATAAGCATCTTCTCATCGGACGCAACTACGATTTCAATGACACGATGGACGATATGACCATCTTTTCCACGCGCATCAGCAGCAAGGCTGCGCATGTCGGCACGTCGTCGCTCTGGTTCGGGCGGAACGACGGCCTCAACGAGCATGGGTTCGCGGTGACAATGTCTGCCGGAAGCGTTCCCCCGGTCGGACGCTTTCCCGGCATGACGCCGCCGATTCAAGACGGATTCATGTTCTGGGCATTAGTGCGGACGCTGCTGGATCAGTGCAAAACGGTGAACGACGCGCTGAAACTGATTGACGAGTTTCCCTGCTGCGGCAACCCGGTGCTGATTCTCGCGGATCGGCAGGGAATGGCGGCGGTCGTGGAAATCTGGGGAGCGAATCACGCGGTCAAACAAATCAACGCCGCGAGCGCGGAACAATTCCTCTGCGCCACGAATCATTTCACGCTGCCGGAGATCGCGCCGTTTGCGCCGTATCAGATGCGACATTCGAAGACGCGCTATGACACGATAACGAGCCGACTGCGGCAGGCTGCGCCGAACATCACGCCGGAGACGATGCGCAGCCTGCTCTCTGAGCCATATCCGGCGGGACTCTGCGCGCATTATTACGAAGAATATTTTGGCACGCTGCATTCGATGATTCTTGATGTGACGACCGGCGTGGCGGAGGTCTGTTTCGGCTCGCCGCATGTCAACATCTGGCGGACGTTTGACCCGCTGCATCCCGCCGCGCCCGGCGAGTTCGCCGTGACGCTCCCCATCGAGCATCCGACGCCGGATTTCTGGGAACGCCTGCCGTTGTAAAATCACCCACGCAGGCTTTCAATCATTAAATCTCTTGCAAAAGTCCATTCCGTTCGCCCTGAGCCTGTCGAAGGACGGACGGGTCAAAAACGACTTATGCAAGAGGTCTATTGAAAAATGTCGCGCATCAAACGGGATAGGTATGCGAATCGCCCGTGCGGAGAATGCCGCAGAACGTCCCTTCCGGCGCGTCCGGCTCTTGGTCGTAATGATAGAGCAAGCACTTCTTCTGAATCGAAGCGTCCATTCGGTTGAGCAAATCGGTGATATGCGGATGCACGCCAGACCGAACCGGCGCGGTTTCGCAATCCATGTAAATCCGGTCGGCATGGCGATAATGCGCTTCTAATTGAGGCGGCATCATGTGCTGCGTGTCGGTCGGCATCAAGACCGTATAGCCGCTCGAATGCTCCAAACTCAGGCCATAGCTCGCCATTTCCTCAGAACTGGAAATGACATGCATCGCAAAAATCGGCTTGATTGTCCATGCGCCGTCGCCGTCCTGAAATTCGTGCGTTTTCGTCTTGCCGTTTTCCTGCTTGCCAATGAGATGAATTGAAAAATACGTGTCCAGACAGACGTTCGGCACGCCCTGCACCGTATCCATGCCCGGCCCAACGGCGCGTTTAAGCGGCTCAAGCACTTTCCGGTGAATGAAGAGATCCGGCTTCGCGCCTTTCGGCGGATCAGGCCATTCGCGCTGATCGAAAAAAAGCTTGTCGGCAATGAATTTGTCGCCAAGCCATTCTTTTTTGGCGGGCGTGTAAAATGGGTTGAACAGCGTCGTCAGCGCCAGATATTCCATGCCGCCGATATGGTCGTTATGCGGATGCGAAATATACACGCCGTCAATATCGTTCGAAGTCAGCCCCACGCTTTTCAAGGCATGGCGAATATCCGCCCCGGCGTCGAGAAGCAGGCGATACGGCGCGACGCCCTTTTTGCCGGGCATGTCAAATTCAAGCAGAAAATTTGATTGCCAGCGCGGCAGATACATCCGCCGCCGGATGCGTTCAAGTTCTTTTGCGAGCAATTCTTCCGGCGTCTCCTGAAATTCGGGCGTCTGGGCGAGTTGCTTGACGAGTTCGACGACTTGCGGAACGGTCACGCCCCATTCGAATTGCCCGGTGGCAAAAGCTGAATTGACTCCTAATGCAGTGATTTTCATGCGGCTCCTCCTTGCGTCAAATTCCAGCGAGATCATAATAACTGTGGTCAAGGAAAGCTGTCAGACGCCTTCAAGGCGTCTGACAGCTACGTCCGCTCTCCGCGTCTCGGCGGTGAGCAGAATGGCCTCAAAACGCCAAATCCACGCGGAATTGCAGATCAACGGCTTGCCCGCCGAACGTGTATTCGCGCCCGTCTTCGCCGAAATGGCCGGTCAAATCAAGGCTCAGCGTCGCGTTATTCGTGATCTCATACACGATGCCCGGCATCAGCAGCCACGACGAATCGCTCACGTTCGCAATTGCGTTCACGTTCAATGTCAAATCGCTTGAAAAGAATTTCGCAACCGTCGTAAAGAGCGCGGCGTAATATTTCCCATAATAATTCGCTTGATAATACCCGCCATCAAGAAACGCCGCGCGCGTGTTTTCGTCAAGCAGATTGTCGTCATATCCATCGTGATCATAATAAAATTCGCCGGTGACGCTGATGCGGTCGTTGTAATTCTTGAAATCAAAGCTTTTCGTCGCGCCGAAACAGAAGCGCGGCGTCCAATCGTCAGATCGTTCTAATTCCACCAAATTCCCGTCGGCGTCGGCTTTCACCTTGCGGCGGTTGCTGCCGTTCGAGAGACTGAGTTCGCCGCGAAAGGCCGTGTACCATTTATACGTCGCAAAATCGAGGCCGAACACCGGTTTATAGCCATGCTTCTGCCATGCGGAGATCGCCATTTCGACATCGTTCGGCAGCAGGAATTCGAATTTTCCGGCGGTCGCAACTTCTGTCAAATTCTCGGCATTGTCGAAATTCGCAAAACCGTAAATGTTATACGTCGCGCCGAACGGCGCGTGCATTTTCAGGCCATACGTCCCTTTCAGGCGGGCATTCATGTCGCTGAACGATTTGCGATCCTCGTTAATCACGTCCGTCGGGTTCCAAAAATAGCCGCGCCCCCATTTCAAGGTCTGCTTGCCGCCCCGAAAATAGACTTTCTGCTTGATATTCACGTCAACAAACAGTTCTTTTATTTCGGAATCGAAATCCTCCGGCTCATCGGCGGCCGCGGATTCTTCGCCATTTGTCGCGTTTTTATGTGATTCGTTAAGCTGTGGCGAATAGGAAAGCCACATGTCGCCGAACGCTTTCACCCCTTCGCGCAGGCGAATATCGAGCAAGAAATCCCCTTCGATGGACGTATCGTAAGGATTGCCTTCAAAGTCGATATCTCCGTCAAGATAATCGCGCAGCAGCGACGTGCCGAATTTCGCGGATAATTCGCCGGAAAACGACACGGATTCCTGATTGATCAAATTGCCGACGGATGCGTCGGTTTTTTCCTGAATATTCACGATGCTGTCGTCTGCGCCAAAGATCTCATCGTCAGCGCTGCCTTGCGGCGTGTTCGGCGGCGGCGTTTCTTGAATCTCGTCTGTGGAAAAGAGATCATCCTCATTCACGCCCTGCTCCGGCTGTTTTTGCGGCGCGGCGTCTTGCGCGCTGACCGGAAGCGCGGCGGCCATCAGCCAGAACGCGCAGATCGCCCATGCTGCGCGGCGCACCCATTTTGTCAAATGCCTGTCAAACATGTTGAATCCTCCATGTAAATAGTCATTATGTATGCTGGCACAATGGTTTATGACAACTACTGCCATGCAGCTATGATAAAACGCAACAGTTAACTGGCAATTAATTACCGATTAAAAGATGTTAATACGTGATTAGGACTGACGCACCCCACCCCGTCCCTCCCCTTAAATCAGGGGCGGGTGAAAAATCTTCGTATTCTCTCCTCCCCTGATTGAGGGGAGGGCGGGTGGGGTCTGCGTAAATGGCGGGTATGAACCCTGTCCGCAAGCGCGTTATTTGCTCAGATTTTCCAAATAGGCTTTGGTAAAAATCTCGTTGGCAATCGGCTCAAGCGAAATGCCGGACAAATCCACGAGCGTTTTATTCC
>CAZCGG010000040.1:23727-25333 GCA_964498135.1 uncultured Candidatus Moduliflexus sp. | reverse complement strand
TAAGCGATTACAAATAGATGTTTTTCAAAAACGGGCGACCCTTCGACATGAACAAGCGCAGGAGTGTCACACCTTGATTTGACACTCCTGAGAACGCTTAAAAATTAACGTACCGATGCGCTTACGCAGAACGATACGCTCTTCGACAAACTCAGAGCGAACGGCCGGGTATGCTCCCGTTCGTGGCGAGCCTTTCGAACCACGATTGCGTAAGTCCTGATAGTCATGTATTTTCCATTTCTGTCATGATTTTCGGCTTGACAAGAAAAAAATTCAGCAAATTGCATTTCTCATAAATGCGAAGTTGTCAGACTCGTTCAGCGTATCTGAGAAACTGTTTTTTTAAGTTGCGTGGTGTTCATGATCTTTTAAAACACCCACTCACAGCTTTTCAATATAAGGAGGCATTATGAAACGGTATATCGGCGTTATCGCGGCGTTCTTGACGATATTCGCGGCGGCGGCGCAGGCGGAAGATTGCGCGACCGCGAGCCGCCTGACGCGGCAGGCGTATGACATGAAGCTTGATCCGGCGACGTTTGCCGAACAGCGCGCCTCTTGAACGAGGCGATCCGGCTTTGCCCGCGCGATGCGCAGGCGCGGAATCAACTCGGCTCGGTGTTGGAAAACGAGGGCGATCTTGCGGAAGCGTTGGCGCAATATCAGGAAGCGACGCGGCTTGACCCGCGCTTTGCGACCGCGTGGTTTGGCGTCGGGGAAATCTACAACAAAACCGGCCAATTTCCGTTGGCGCTGGAAGCGTATCTGCATGCCTGCAAACAGGACGAAGACGCCCGGCAGCGGATCGCGGAACTCTTGACGAATAATCGGTTTGAGGTTGCGCCGGATGGCGTGATTTTCGAGAAGGCAAGCCTGCTGCTGCTGTTCGACCGCGCCCGGCGCGAGGAGCTTAACGCCCTGCTGCGGCAATGCGATTTTCGTTCCGACGACCCGGCGGTGGCGCGCGGCGTGGACGTGAAGCCGAAGGCGAAATTTCCGAATATTTTGTTCGATCTCGGCGCGGCGACGCTGCAAGCGGACTCGCTGCGGCAAATCAAAGAACTCAGCGCGGCGCGGCGCGCCTTGCCGCAAGCGCGCATTCTCGTGAACGGGCATACCAGCAGCGAGCGATTCGCGGGCGTCGCGTTCGACGCCGAAAACCGGCGGCGCAATTAGGAGCTTTCGGAACGCCGCGCGGAGACGGTCGCGGCGGAATTGGCGCGGTATGGCGCGGGAGCGTCTTGAAACATACGGCTACGGGCAGGATCAGCCGCTCAACGGCGATGAATCCGCTTACGCGCAGAACCGGCGCGTCGAAATCGAGGCGCGGTGACATCCTTATGAATTCAACGATTGCCATTTCTGACCACGTGCGGGAGATTTTGGCGCATTTGCCCGCGCAGCCCGGCGTGTATTTGATGAAAGACGCGCAGGCCGCGATTTTATACGTCGGCAAGGCGAAGCGGCTGAAGCAGCGCGTGCGCTCATATTTCCGCGCCTATGGCCTGCCGTCGCTGCGCATCGCCGCGATGGTGGCGCAAATCGCGGACATCGAATACATTGTCACGGATTCGGAATTGGAAGCCCTGATTCTTGAGGCCACGCT